>JAZRBN010000030.1:0-10703 GCA_045635105.1 Faecousia sp.
CCGGACATGCCCTGGACGATGCCGCCGGTGGCGTCCAGCAGCGCTTCATCGGTAATGTGGAGCAGGATATTCCGGCCCGTACCGCCACCGCTGGCATAAACCTTCAAAATCTCCACAGAATATTCCTGCACCCTGTCTCCCTGCACATTGGAAAGGATTTTGGCAGGGCCGGCTTTCACATCCTTTTCGCTGCCCACCGGCAGCGGTTCTCCCGTCCAGCCGGATACCGCTGTGCCGAAAACGCCCCTGTTTGTATTTTTATATAATGTGCCAATGGGCGTTGCGTCTTTCAACGCGCCCATCAGCTGCCCCGGCTCGCCGCAAGCCCCCTTGCGGACAGAAACCACCGTTGCGCTGTACGCGTTGCCGGAGACCATATTCAGAAGCTCTCCCCGGGCATTGTTCACCCCGTGGCCCAATGTGCCGAATTTTTTGCTGTCCGGGTCGTACCAGGTAACCGTTCCCACCCCGGTAACGCCCTGCTTCAAATAAACCCCCAGCTTTGGGCCGTCATCGGTAATGGCCGGCGTTAAGCGGATTGCCACCTTCTTTTTCCCCCGCAAAACAGTCAACTCCACCGTGCCGTCAGAATGGTCCAGGGCCTGGCGCACATCGGCCGCCGTATGGATATCCCTCCCATTTACCGATACAATCCTGTCCCCTTTTTTCAGACCTGCCGCCTGCGCCTCTGCGCCCAAGGCTTCATCAAAGGATGCCACCGACACGGTGTTATCCCCCAGCTCCAAGCCCACAACCTGCCCCACCGGAATGAGCGTTTGCGCGGCGTTGGCACTAAACGCAAGCAAGTATGCGCATACTATAAGCAAGCCTGTGCGATTCCAAAATTTTCTCATTTTCCGCCCTCCTTTTCGTCTGCCTTGTTAATATTCCTCGGCTCGCGGATTGTAACCCTTGCAAAAGTCGAAAAAAACGGAAAAATTTGGATTTGCTTTGCTGTATTTACCTATTGACAGCATAGGCAAATAATGGTATATTACCCACAGAAGAACTAGGTAAATATTCAGGAGGAAATCCTATGCAAGTTTACGCGGATAATGCGGCTACCACAAAAATCAGCCGCTTGGCATTGCAGGCAATGCTGCCCTGCTTTGAAACCTATTACGGCAACCCATCCAGCCTGCACACCGTAGGCCAGGAAGCAAAAGAGGTGCTGGAAGATGCCAGAGCCAAGGTTGCCAAATGCCTCGGCTGCGAGCCCCGGGAGATTTACTTCACCTCCGGTGGCAGCGAAGCCGACAACCAGGCCATCCGTTCCGCCGCATTCTACGGCGGGAAAAAGGGCAAAAAGCACATCATTTCCACAGCTTTTGAGCATCACGCGGTGCTGCACACCTTAAACGCTCTGGAAAAAGAGGGCTTTGAAATCACCCTTTTGGATGTGAAAAACAACCACAATATCACTGCTCAGCAGGTGCGGGATGCCATTCGCCCCGATACCTGCCTGGTAACCTGTATGTACGCCAACAACGAAATCGGCTCGGTGCTGCCCATTGCCGAAATCGGCGCAGTGTGCAAGGAAGCCGGCGTGCCGTTTCACACCGATGCGGTGCAGGCGGTGGGACATCTGCACATTGATGTAAAAGCGCAAAACATAGATATGCTCAGCCTGTCCGGCCACAAGTTCCACGGTCCTAAGGGCGTTGGCGCGCTGTATGTCCGCCGGGGCATTCCGATGGTGAATGTGATTGAAGGCGGCGCCCAGGAGCGGGGCAAGCGGGGCGGCACGGAAAACCTGCCTGCCATTGTGGGTATGGCTGCGGCGCTGGAAGACGCCTGCGCCAATATGGATGCCAACAACGCAAAAGTAACCGCTATGCGGGACAAATTGATTGCCGGTCTTTCCCAAATCCCCCACTGCGCTCTCAACGGCGACAAAGAAAACCGTCTGCCGGGCAATGTGAGCTTCTGCTTTGAGGGCATAGAGGGTGAGAGCCTTTTGCTGTATCTGGACGCCATGGGCATCAGCGCCTCCTCCGGCTCTGCCTGCACCTCCGGCAGTCTGGACCCCAGCCACGTGCTGCTGGCCATCGGTCGGGTGCACGATGTGGCCCACGGCTCTCTGCGGCTTTCTCTCAGCCACGAAAACACGGACGAGGAAATGGAGCATATTCTCACCTCTGTTCCTCAGGTGGTGGAGCTGCTGCGAAATATGAGCCCGGTGTGGCGGGATTTGCAGACAGGGGTTAGAGAATACATTCTGTAAATGCAAAATGCAAAACGCAAAATGCAAAATGAGGTAGGAAGATGAAAAATATCATTGCAGACAAGAGTTTTGATTTTGCAATCCGAATTGTACAACTGTATAAGCATTTAACGAAAACAAAAAGAGAATTTGTTATGGCAAAACAGCTTTTGCGTTGCGGAACCAGCATCGGCGCCAATGTTGCAGAGGCTGAAAAAGGACAAAGCCGAGCCGATTTTAATGCAAAAATGAATATCGCTATGAAAGAGGCTAACGAAACCTATTACTGGATACGGTTGCTAAGCAGAACAGGATATCTAAACGAACGAGAATTTTTTAGTTTGGAAAAGGACATTCGAGAGATCTTAGCAATCATTACGGCAATATGTAAGAAAACAAATATATAATTTTGCATTTTGCGTTTTGCATTTTGCATTCAACCGAAGGGAGAAAAATTATGGCACTTTACAGCGAAGTGGTTATGGACCATTTTATGCACCCGAGGAATGTGGGCTGCATTGAAAACGCCGACGGCGTAGGCTCTGTGGGCAACGCCAAATGCGGCGACATTATGAAAATCTATCTGAAAATCGACAATGACATCATTACCGATGTGAAATTCGAGACCTTCGGCTGCGGCTCTGCCATCGCCTCGTCCTCTATGGCCACGGAAATGATCAAGGGCAAGCCCATTTCCGATGCGTTGAAGCTGACCAACGATGCCGTTGCGGAAGCCCTCCACGGCCTGCCTGCCCACAAGCTCCACTGCTCTGTGCTGGCAGAGGAGGCTATCAAGTCCGCGCTGAAAGACTACTACCATAAAAACGGCATTGCCTACGACCCCAAGCAGTTCCCCGACTGCGACCACTGCGACCACTGTCATTAAGCCTATGATAGTATCCACGAAAGGCCGCTACGCCCTGCGGGTGATGGTGCATTTTGCCACCAGGGGGGCAGAGGATTATATCCCGCTGAAAGAGATTGCGGAAGCGGAGAACATCTCCCAAAAATATCTGGAATCCATTATGACCGTGCTGTCAAAGGCCGGTTTTGTGGATGCGGTCCACGGCAAGGGCGGCGGCTACCGGTTAAACCGCAGTCCTGCGGACTATACCGTGGGCAGCATTTTGAAACTGACGGAAGGCTCGTTGGCTGCGGTGTCCTGCACCGCCCAGGGTCCTGCCGCCTGCTCCCGGTCTACCTGCTGCCAGACCAAGCCCATGTGGGACAAGCTGGACGCTATGATTGACAGCTTTTTCGAGGGCATTACCCTGGCAGATCTGCTGGAAGAATCCAAAATTAACACAAAGTGAGGAAATAACTATGAACATACTGGCTCCGTCCATTCTCTCCTGCGACTATATGAATATGGCAAAAGATTTTGCCGAATGTAAGGAAAATGGCGTAAAATGGCTGCACGTGGACATTATGGACGGTCATTTCGTCCCCAACCTGTCCTTCGGCTACTCGTTGGTGAAAGCGATGCGCCCCATTACCGACCTGGTGCTGGATGTGCATCTGATGATTGACACGCCTATCAAATATGCGGAAAACTTCTGCAAGGCCGGCGCTGACTACTTAACCATTCACATAGAGGCTGACACCCGGGAAAACATCCGCAAGACCCTGGAACTGATTCGTTCCTTGGGTGTAAAGCCCGGCATCGTGGTAAAGCCCAACACCCCCGCAGAGGAGATTGAGGAATTCCTGCCGATGGTGGATATGGTACTGGTGATGACCGTAGAGCCCGGCTTCGGCGGTCAGAAATTTATGGCGCATATGATGCCCAAGGTGAAACAGCTCCGCCAAATGCTGGACAAGGTCAATCCCGCCTGCCATCTGGAAGTGGACGGCGGTGTGGATTTGAACACCGTAGTAGAATGTAAGGAAAACGGCGCAAATGTGTTCGTCGCCGGCTCTGCCTACTTCGGTTCTTCCGACAAAAAAGCCTTTACAGAGCAAATTGAAAGCTGAAAATACCCGCCTGCGGAAAAAATCCGCAGGCGGTTCTTTTACTATGTTTATTTTTCCAGGGCCATCATCTTGTCGATGCGGCGCTGATGGCGGGCATCGTGGGAAAATTCCGTGCCCAGCCAGGTGTCCACAATCTGCAACGCCAGCATCTGGCCTACCACGCCGGCGCCCAGCGCCATCATATTGGTATCGTTATGTTCCCGGGTGAGCCGGGCGCTCATCACATCCGACAGCAGGGCGCAGCGAATGCCGGGAACTTTGTTGGCGGTGATAGAAACGCCGATGCCGGTGGTGCAAAGCACAATACCCTTATCGCACTCGCCACTTGCCACCGCCTGGGCAGCCGGCGCGGCAAAGTCGGGATAGTCGCAGCTATCCAGGGTGTACGTACCAAAGTCCTTCACTTCATAGCCCTGCTTTTCCAAATGGGGAATCAAGGCGTTTTTCAGCGCCAGCGCGCCGTGGTCGCAGCCCAATGCAATCTTCATAAGTAAATCCTCCTAATTAAATGATAAAGCCGCCGTTGACGGCAAGTACTTGTCCGGTTACAAATTCCGCCTCTGCCAGATACACCATCGCCTGGGCCACATCATAAGGTGTGCCGTTGCGGCCGATGGGAGTCTCCGCTTTCAGTTCTTCCATAATTTCCGGCGCTACGCCGGCGCACATATCCGTCTCAATCACCCCGGGAGCGATGGTATTCACCCGCACGCCGGCAGGACCCAACTCCTGCGCCAAGGCCTTTGACAATGCAATCACCGCGCCCTTGGTGGCGGAATACGCTGCCTCGCAGGAGGCGCCCACCTGTCCCCACATGGAGCTGACGGTGATCACGCAGCCGGATTGTTTTTTCAGAAAATACGGGGTTGCTGCATTGATGCAGTGGTAAATGCCCTTGACATTCACATCAAACAGCCTGTCCCACGCGCTTTCTTCCAAATCCCGCATAAGTCCGCTGATGGAAATGCCGGCATTGCACACCAGCACATCCACATCGGGGATTTGTAAAAATGCAGCCTGCACCGCTTTTCCGTCAGATACATCGCAGCAAATGGCTGTGGCGCCGGTTTCCTTAGCAAGATTGCTTGCCTTTTGGTGTTCCTTTTCATAGAGGAAATATACCCTGTCCCCCCGGGCGGCAAACTGCCGCCCCGCCTCTGCGCCGATGCCCCGGCTGCCGCCGGTAATCACAACTGTTGCCATAGCAAGCTCCTAACTGTAAAAATTCAAAGCGGGAGGGTCAGCGACCCTCCCGTTGCCTCACTATTAACGACGACGGCTCTTGGTCCTGTGATCAGAATACTGCCGAATGGAGGAGATTTTACTGTCCGACTCGCTCATAAACTGCTTTAACTTCTCCTCAAACAGCTGATCGGCAGTTTTGGGGGCGGGAGGGGGCATGGGAGCGCGGGTACGGGGCGCTGCCGTTTCCCGACGGGGGGAACGCTCCTCTCTGGCGGCGGTCTGCAAACGCTTGATGGACAGATTGACCTTTCCTGCCTCGCTGCTGAGCACCATCACCTTTACTTCCTGTCCCTCGGTTAAGTGCTCCCGGACATCGCTGACATAGGTGTTTGCCACCTCGGAAATATGTACCAGACCGGTCTTATTCTCCGGCAGGCTGATAAATGCGCCGAAATTGGTGATTGACTTTACCTTGCCATCCAAAATGGCGCCAACGGTTAACTCCATACTTATAATGCTTCCTCCATTTTAATTGCCGGGAGTAAAAAACTGACTGTCAGGATCCACCAGACCCAGTTCCAGAGTTGCGATGCGCTTTACGCTTTCCACGGTGCCCAGCTCTGCGATTTGCTTGGTCAGCGCCCGGTTCTCCTGCTCCAACTGAGCCGCCTGCTGCTGCAAATCCGACTGCTGACCCTGAGCGGTCTGAATGGAGATGCGCAAAATAATCAGCGCCGCCGTAGACAGTACGATAGCTGCCAGCACCACGCATTTCACCAGCGGGGTACTGCGGCGATATACCAGACGAATATGGCTGAACGGATTTCTGTTTGCAGGCATAGCTTGCTCCTTTTTTGGCGGTGGTTTTCTTTTTCCGGTTTGTATATTTTATTGTAACCCATTTTTTCCCGGTTGCAAAGAGAAATTTTCCGTAATTGCAAATTTTTTTGCAAATTCTCCTAACTGGGCGACAAATTCCGGCAAAAATGCTCCAAATCCACGAAAAAACAGGGTCTAACCACCGTCCCACACTCCTGTCCCAGCCGATTGCGCCCAACAAGGGCGCTGCGAAATACCCCATTCGCAAATCGCCCCGGCAAACCGCAAAGCCGTAATACAAATACATCCAGCCGGCAAACAATGCAAATACCACATCCGCAAGCACCGCCCTGCCCCGCCGGACAGGGCGCAAAAAGCCATAAAAAATCCCCAGCAGGCACCCCAGCGCCACCCCTGTGAGAAACCGCCCGAAGGCAATCCCCGGCGCGGTCATCCCAGCAAGCGCCGCCACCAGGAGCCGGCAGGCCGGGTTTCCTCATAAACAACAGCGGAAATGCTCCCCTCCACCGATACCTGTCCACCCTCCGGCAGCAGGGTTTTCAGCTGCAAATCCTTTCCCTGCACCACCAGCGTGCCGGCTTGGGTGTGGGCAATCACCGCCGCCTCATCGAAGCTGACCACCTCGGTTACCCCGGTAACGGTCAGCTGTCTGCGGTCATTTAAGGTAAGCTTGTGGGGCAGTACGCTTTGCTGCTCGGTCATATCCAATCCCTCCTTGTTTTGTAACAGACTATGCTCCATTGACAAGGAAGATACCGGATTGTATACTATATTATTATAAAAAGGAGGGGCGCTATGGAGCTTTTACACGCAGAATTAAAGGGTCAAAGCCCCCACGAGGCCGGCATTTCCCTGCTGGAACGGCTCTGCGGAGCGCCTCTGCCGGAAATCCGCCGCACAAAGCTGGGAAAGCCCTATTTTATTGACGACCCCCGGCATTTTTCCATCACCCACACCCCCAAGCATATCTTTGTCGCCCTGTCGGACAAGCCCATCGGTATCGACGCAGAGGAGCTTGACCGGCATATCACGCCTGCGCTGGCGGAGAAGATCCTCTCCCCCGGTGAGTTTGCCCAGTACCGTCTGGCAGAAGACCAACGCCGGGCGTTGCTGACATTTTGGGTGCTGAAAGAAGCGGAAGGGAAATTGACGGGAGAGGGCCTGCGGATCTATCCCAACCATACTGATTTTTCTTTAACTGACCCACGGGTGCAGGAATTACACGGCTGCCTTGTGGCAGTAATTGAACGCAAATAAGGAGCGAATATTATGCTATTTGATACCCACGCCCATTTGAACGACCCCGCCTTCGATGCAGACAGGGAGGAATTGATGGCAGGTCTTGCAGACAAGGGCATCGGCCTTGTGATGAACGCCGGTTGCAGCTTGCAGTCTTCCCGGGAGATCGTGGCGATGGCAGAGCGCTACGATTGGCTGTACGCCTCGGTGGGCAGCCACCCGGATTCTGCCGACGAAGTAAACGAAGATACAATAGAGCAGTACCGCCGGCTGTGCCGCCACGAAAAGGTGAAGGCCATCGGCGAAATCGGTTTGGATTACTACTACGAGGACATTCCCCGGGAAACCCAAAAAAAGGCCTTCCGTATGCAGATGGCACTGGCAAAGGAAGTGGATTTGCCGGTGATCGTCCACGAACGGGAGGCCCACGATGACGGTATGAAAATTGTGAAGGAATTTCCCGGTGTAACCGGCGTGTTCCACTGCTATTCCGGCTCTGCGGAAATGGCGCGGCAGCTGGTGAAATTGGGCTGGTACATCGGCTTTACCGGTGTGCTCACCTTCAAAAACGCCCGCAAGGCGGTGGAGACCGCAGCCAGCATCCCCTTAGACAGAATCGTGCTGGAAACCGACTGCCCCTTTATGTCGCCGGAGCCTCACCGGGGCAAGCGGAATGACCCGTCCCGGCTGCCCTATATGGCGCAGAAGCTGGCTGAAATTCGGAGTATTTCTGTGGAAGAGGCCATTGCCATCACCACAGAAAACGCAAAACGGCTTTACAGGCTCTGAGTTTTCCGCAGGGTCTTTACCAGCTTTTCCGCAAAGTCCCAAATGGGCGGTTCCAGCCATTTGTCGTAGAGAATACACATATACAGCGCCTGGTAGCGGTTTTCCACGGGAACAAACCGGATGTTTTCCCGGGCTTTACAGCAGCTGGCAGGCACAAAGCACACACCCACGCCGGTCTCCACCAAATCCAGCGCCGCCTGCACCGTATTGACCGAGCACACCATATTCTCCTCGCCGGCGCTGCCCGACGCCCAGTGTCCAAAGCTGTTTTCTGCATCGTTACCGAACACAATCTGCCTCTGGCCGGCAAACTGCTGAGACTGGACAGTTTTTTCCTCTGCCAGCGGATGGTCTGCCGGCAGCGCAGCGTAGAAGTCCTGCTGGTACAGCTTGCGGAAGTGCAGGCTTCTGTCCCGGTTGGTGCTGTCCACCAGGGCAATGTCCAGCCGCTCCTGCCGCACCATATCCATCAGTTCGTCCGCGGCGCTTTCCGTCAAATGAAAGCGAATCCGGTCATTGAGCCGGGCGTAATCCATAATCTCCCGGGCCACCGTACCGCCCAGCGTGCCGGACACCACGCCCATACGAATCACCACCGGGGCGCTGACCTTGCCCTCGTGCAAGGTTACCGTGGCATTGTGCAGCTGTTGCAGCGCCGCGTCCACCTGCTCCCGGTAGAACCGGCCCTCCTCCGTCAGACGGATATTACGGCCCACCTTTTCGAACAGCTTAACGCCCCCCAGCTCGTCCTCCAAATGGTGAATGGCACTGCTAAGAGACGGCTGAGAAATCCCCAGCCGGGCAGCCGCCAATGTATAATGCTCCACTTGCGCCAAAACGGAAAAATACCGCAGGTAGTTATAGTTCATATTTGCACCTCGTAAATCCATAGATAGAAACTATAAATAAAATATCATAACTATATTGTTTTTTGCAAGGATTATTTTTATAATCTCACCTGTGCCCTGAAAAAAGCGAAAAGAAGGATTGCTGTTTACGGAAATCTATGGTATTATGATAGGTGGAGTGAACCGATTCCAATTCGCTTACATACATAAGGAGAACCCAAGCTATGCCCTTTACTTATAAAAACCTGAAAGCCACGCTGAAACGGCATATTGTTACCGCCGACGAAATCGACCGGAATATGCAAAAGCTTCTGCAACAGAATCCCCGAATCGCAGAGGTTACCGACCGGCCCACAGAAGAAGGCGACGAAGTGATTTTGGATTACGCAGGCTTTTGTGATGGCGAGCAGTTCCCCGGCGGCACCGCCGAAGACCAGACTCTGGTGCTGGGCAGCGGTATGTTTATCCCCGGCTTCGAGGAACAGCTGCTGGACAAGGTCCCCGGCGAAGAGGTAACCGTTACCGTTACCTTCCCCACCGAATACCACGCGGAGAACTTAGCCGGCAAGGCAGCCGAATTCAAGTGCAAGATCAAATCCATCCGGGTCAAGACCCCCTATCAGCTTGACGATGTGTTCGCCAGGGAGGTGGGCGGCTGCGACACCTTAGACGAAATGCGCAAGAAGATGGGCGAAAGCCTGCAAGCCTATGCCGACAATCAGGGTGAGATGGATTTGCAGGACCGGCTGCTGCAACAGGCGGCAGATTCTCTGGAACTGAATATCACCGACAAGATGCTCTCCGATGCTATGGACGAGCAGCTGGACAATCTCCGCGCCCAGCTGGCGCAGCAGGGTCTGTCTCTGGAAATGTACTGCCAATTTATGAACACCACCCCCGAGCAGCTGCGGCAGGAATCCGAAGCCACCGCTGCTGCCGCCATTCGCAGCCGGGCTGCCATTGATGAAATCGTAGCGCTGGAAAACCTCACCGCTGAAAAAGAGGACATTGCCAACGCGCTGGCTGTCATCTGCCGCCACAACAACCTCACCATGGAGCAGTTGCAGCAGCAGTACGATGCGGCCTTGGAGCAGCTGGTGATCAACAGTGTGCTGGCAGGCAAGGTTATGAAGCTGATTCGGGATTCCGCGGAAATCACGGAAGAATAAATTTGTTTATTATTGTGCTGCTTTGCGGCACCCAAATATAAGGAGGAAACACACTATGGCAATCGTTTTTGACGAAAATGGCAAGTACGTAGACGAGAAGGGTCTTGTAAAGCTGGACCCCACCAAGTTTGCTGACTGGCAGATCGCAGAGGAAGCAGAGAAGACTCTGCCTTCCGTAAACTTCTTCCGTGAGAAGCTGGGTCTTCTGGAAGAAGAAATCATCCCCTACGGCAAGACTCCCAAGATCGACTTCATCAAGGTTATGAAGCGTCTGGAGAACAAGCCCGACGGCAAGTTCATCGAAGTCACCGCTGTCACTCCCACTCCCTTCGGCGAAGGTAAGTCCACTGTTTCTCTGGGTCTGATCGAAGGCCTGGGTTATATCGGCAAGAACGCAGGCGGCGCTCTGCGTCAGCCCTCCGGCGGCCCCACCATGAACGTTAAGGGTACTGCAGC
>JAZRBN010000031.1:0-5238 GCA_045635105.1 Faecousia sp.
GAAAAAACGATGACAGAACTCAGAATTCCCGAGGTCATTCTCCGCGAAAGACGGAAAAAAGGACTCACCCAAGAAGAGCTTGCTGCACAACTGGGTGTTTCTCCCCAGTCCATATCCAACTGGGAACGGGGCGGATATCCGGATATCACCCTGCTTCCCCGTATTGCTAACTTTTTTGGTATTTCCGTTGATGAACTCATCGGCAATGACGAAGCCAACCGCAAAGAAGATATTGAAAATTTCTGCAAGAGATTCTGGTCTATCACAGAAACCAAGCAGGGTTTTGGCGACCGACTTTCCCTTGCCAAGGAATACTATCAAAAATACCCCGGTGACTATGAGATTATGCACGCACTGGGTTATGCCATTGTGAATAATATGGAAACCATTGCCCAGGATGCAGAACTGATGAAGGAAATCCACGAAAAGATTATGGCAGGGTGTACAGACGAGGGATACCGCCGCGATTCCATCCATTATATGTGCTATGCCTGTACGGATGAGGAACTTGAAGACCGTATTGGGAACAGCGAACTTGACTGGTCCGAAGCAGTATCAATTGGTGAAATCCGTGAGGATAGATATCTTTTGCAGAACCGCATCCCGGAATACTACAGTCAGCGCAATTCCAACGATCTTTTGATTTTTATGCAGTATATTGGGCGTAATAACATGAATTACTACAAAAAAGAAGATGCGTTTGTGTTTGCCGAACCGGAACGGACTGCTGCGTGGGAACTTCACAAATTGCGTCTGTTGGAAAGTTTTTCTGATAACGGAGAGATTCCAGAAGCGTGGAGTGGCTGCTATGCCGAGTTTACACTAAAAGCAGCAGGTGCGATGATCGGCTGCGGAAAGATTGACGAGGGTTTTGCACTGCTGGAAAAAGCATTTCCGCTATATGAGCGTTGGCTGAAAATCCCTGACGGGACCTTGATGGATGCAGGTTGTGATGCCGTTTTTGGCGGTGCTAAAATTGAAAAATTCGACAGAGAAAGCTACACGGTTCATATTCATTTTCAGGATGGAAAGAAAGTGTGGACTCCGTATTTGTGGCTGTTCTGGCAGCTTCCCGGAGACATTGCTGTGGCAATGGGCCAATGGCGTTGGTTCGATAGTGTAAAAGAAGACAGTAGATACAAGGAGCTATACGCTCGAGCAAAGAAACTTGCTGGAAAGTAACAAATTTTTTGAGGCTGACGCACCAGAAAAGCATATCTTGGTGTGCTTTTTCAATAATATTCGCCTTCGGGCAGTTTTTTAGCGAATATAATATCACTTCTGCTTTAGTAGAAATATGACTATTATGAAATCACTCCGTCGCAAGGCGAAATATCACTAATAGTTAAGATAAAAGCGAATCACCGTCACCAAAAAACGTTGGCATTACTCACTTTTTTCTCAAATCCTATAAAACAACTCGTACCAAATAAGCAGAAATGGCTTTATGTCATTTCTGCTTATTTCTTTTGATGGTGAGACTCGAAAGATTAAATGCAACAGTCCGGTGGACTGTTGCCGCCGACGGCTTCACGGAGGCGAACATCTATCTGCGCAAAGCGCGGATGCAAACGAGTCTCGCCACTTGGACCAAAAATGCAGGAATGGCTTAGTGCTATTCCTGCATTTTATTGTTTGAAGAAAATCCCTGTGGCGTGAGCCACAGGGATTTTTGTAGGTAATTACATATCGAAGGGTTCCATGGACAGAACGGGGTGGCCGACAGTGCCCAGGTATTCCAGCAGCTGCTCGGGATCCTCCTGGCAGACGGTCTCATCCGCGATCATATCGGTGAAGTTCTCAACACCGTACATCTCCATTCCAGTGGCATCCATACGCTCGCGCATCTGATCTTTCAGCATCTTGGGCATCCAGACGATACGGCCGGGGCCGCCCTCAGCTGCGATGAACTTCTTGGAGGAGATGAAGTGCTTGCCGTGGCCCATAAAGCCGGGGGTCTGCACGCCGCCGCCGGTCATAGAAGCCATTTCGGAGAAGCTCATACCCAAAGGTGTGATGCCTGCATGCTCACGGCAGGTGATAACCACGCCCATAGAGCAGGGCTCAACGCCACAGATACACTCGAAGCAGCCGCAGGAGCTCATGCGATCCTGGAACAGGGAGTACAGAGTAATCCGCTCAACAGCGCCCTGAGAGTACTTGCAGACAGCCTCGTCCATAGAATCGTAACGGCCCAGCTTTTCGTCCTGGCAGCCGCTCTTCAAAATGGGCTGGCAGGGACCTGCGGGATCCAGCTCCTGTGTAGCCTTGGCATCCAGCCAGGACACAGCGCCGCAAAGACCCAGACGCTCGGGGGTAACGATACATACGTGGCTGGGGGAGAATGCCTGACACATAATACAGGTGTAGAAGGTGTCAACGGATTCGTCAGTCATAGAAGCAAGACGGGCATCGCGCTTGTTGAAGATCTCATTTGCCTGTGCGCGCAGTTCCTTGTTCTTGTCGGCATCCACAACGATGGTAACCTGGCACTTGTCCACAACGGCCTCGAACTCGCTCTTGACCTTTGCATACAGCACTTCGCCCAGGTGCGCGAACTTGAAGCCAGCCTCAAAGTCAGCCTTGGAGATACGAACACGGATCATATCACGCTGACCGGTGTGCATAACGCCTTCGATGCAGTTGATCCAAGCGTGGATCTTACGCTCCATAACGGACTCAAAGTCGGGCTGCATAGCCTTGCCGGCAACCTCCACGGTGTAGGACAGGGAGATCTTGGAGCCAACAGGGATTTCGTCGATTTCGGGACCCACAACGGTAATCTTGTGGTCCTCGATTTCGGCGGCTTCTCTGGTCTGCACCAGCTCGAAGGAGTCCACGCGGGAACCGTCCACTTCCACCTGCATATCGCCCTTACGGATGATTTCACCCTCGAAAGCGGTAGCATAGGAAACGGGAATGTCGATCTTGGTGATCTTAATCTTGATATCACGGGCTTCCAGAGAAGTGGCGTTCCACTTGGAGGTGTCCAGCTGCTGAATCAGGGACTTGGGAACACGGAACATATTCTCAGTCTCGTTGGAGATAACGGGGAAGCCCAGGCAGATTGCGCCGGCACCGTAGGAAACGATTTCGTCAGACAAAGGCTTGTAAGCATTGACGAAGGCGCGAACGCGGTCCATAGTGTATTTTGCCAAAGCAGGGAAGTCGCCGGGGGTGATGTTACCGAAGATCAGAGCGGCACGGATAGCCACGGAAACCACGTGGATGACGGACTGCATCTCATAACCCAGGGGGCAGACACGCACGCCTTCGCCGGTCTTCATACCGGCATCGGCCAGGTGCTTCACACCGTCGCCGGTAACGGTAACCAGCATACCCTGCGCCTGGTAGGACTTTGCCAGCTCAACGGTCTCGGCGGGGTCCTCTGCGCCGCCGATGATAACAGCAACGCCGGGGATATCGCCGGTAACCAGAGGAACACCCAGGTTACGCACAAAGGCGTCGGTCAGGTGGCCCATCTCAGGTTCGGCATAGGGAGTTGCGCCGTGAATGTACTTCAAGGCCTCCAAAAATTCTGCGCACAGGGCAGATGCGATACCGCTGTCGAAGGCATCCTGCAAACGGGGGTTGCGGGTCATCATAGCCTTGATGTTGTCCATAGCGGCCTTCATTTCCGCCAGAGTGGTGATCTTAACACCGGTAACACCGTAGTAGCAGGGGAGGGCATAAGCAGTGTCGGGGAAGCCGACAGGCTCGCTTTCGCCGTAGGTGGCGATTGCGGCATCAATGGCGGCGACTGTACGTTCGTAGTTGTAGTCGTTACCGCCGAAAACTCTATCAAAAAGTGTCAACGTTTTTTCCTCCTATATTTTTTGTTTGAGTGGCTTTTGCAAAGCGCCCCACTCAATATCAATCTTGATCTAAGATTTGTTTGATGGCTCGAATTTCTTCGATTGCTGCGGGGCTGAAATCGTAGGGTGATTTTCCCTGGCGGTCTGCGTCGATGATATCGGCGTTGTAGTGGATGCAGCCTAAGAAGTCCTCAGCGGGAATGGCGTTGCGGACGAATTCTTCGTCCTGCCCGTCCCGGACCTTATTGGCTACCACCCGCACACGCTTCACACCCAGATCACCCGCCAGACGCTTGACATTGCGGTAGGTCTGCACGCTGCGGGCGCCCGGCTCAATGACCACGATAAACTGGTCCATATTTGCCGCAGTGCCTCTGCCCAAATGCTCCAAACCCGCTTCCATATCCATAATGACCACATCGTTTTTCCGATAGGTCAGAGCGGAGAGAATGGATTTAAGCATCACATGCTCGGGGCAGACACAGCCGCTGCCGCCCACATCCACAGTGCCCATCACCAAAAGCTTTACGCCGTTAATCTCCTTGGAAAAGGTATCCGGAATATCGGAGACCTGGGGATTCAGTTTGAAAAACTTATTGGCGGCGTTGGCGCCGGTGCGTTCCTCGACTAAGGTCCGCATTTTGGAGATGGGGGTAATGGCATCCACTTCCTCTTGGGTAAGACCAAGCGCCAGACCCAAGTTGGCATCCGGATCCACATCCGCAGCCAGAACTGTGCGTCCTTCGTCGGCGTAAAGCCTTGCCAGGGTGGAGGACAGGGTGGTTTTACCCACACCGCCCTTACCTGTAATCGCTACTTTCATTAGATTCCCAAAGCTGCGCGCTTGGCTTCGATGCAGGCGATCATCTTGTCGCCCAGAGCATCAATGTCAGTATCCACAACGAACTTAGCCTCAACCCACTTGTTGATGCCGTTTTCGCCTTGCAGCAGTTCGGTAACCTCGGTGGAACCCTTGGAGTAGGGATCAACACCCAAGAAGGTTTCAATACCGGTAGCCACAACGTAGTTACCGATGGAAACAGCCTTCTCAGACATCCATTCGGGAGCGCAGCCAACAACGGGAACCTGGGAGATGTTGATGCCCCAGTCCTTAGCGATGTCGGAGGCCAGAACCATCATACGGGAGATATCCACGCAGGAGCCCATATGCAGTACGGGAGGAATGCCGGTCAGCTCACAAACACGCTTCAAGCCTGCACCGCAGTACTCTCTTGCCTGAACAGGATCCATCAGACCTGCCTTGGCAGCAGCCTGTGCGGAACAGCCGGTGGTGATGACGATGATGTCGTTTTCCAGCATCTTCTTCATCAGCTCAATGTGTGCGGTGTCGGGACGAACCTTGGGGTTGTTACAACCGACCATAGCAACAGCACCGCGGAGAACACCGGAGTGTACACACTCG
>JAZRBN010000032.1:0-9279 GCA_045635105.1 Faecousia sp.
TTTTTCGGCTTCTATGGCAGTGGCGTAACACTTGCCGATGAAAAAGCCTCCCTTGTGTAAAGGGAGGTGGCCGAGCGCCAGCGAGGTCGGAGGGATTGACAATCCCCCACCGCCTACGGCGGAGCCCCCTTTGCACAAGGGGGCCTTTTTATTGCAATCCCCGTAGCTTTATGCTATAATACCCTCACGAAAGCGAGGGTTTTCTATGATTAAAATTCTGTTCGTCTGCCACGGGAACATTTGACCCAGGAACGGCATACCAAGCTATGCAACACTATACCAGCCTTTGCAACGGGTTTGCCCCATTTGTACTACTCGCATACGACTTTTGAAAATAGCCATATTTTGCCCCAAATATGACATAAGAAAGCCAACCGCTGCAATCGTAGCGGTTGGCTTTTTCTATATGTATCACTTTATTTGATGTATTAGAGAAGACTATCATGGTTTTCAGTGTTGTGATACTTCTCAAAACTAAATTCCTTAAATCTGCCGAATATAATGGGTCTTGCCAAAAGCCTATTGATTGCGAAAGCAGGCGCATCAAATAACAAAAAGACTCCAACAGTAAGCCAGGTTATGAATGTAGCCGAGAACAACCCAAAGGCAAAGAGCAATGCCATGAACAGATATATTGCAAGGCAGACCCAACCGATTTTTTGATAGATTATCATGCCGTTGCAAAACTTGATTGCATGGCGGCAATTCTCTTTGAAATGGAGCAAACGCATCCTTTGCAGAAAGGTATATTCTTTCTTGAGCTTCTTGACCGCAGATTTGCTTCTATGCATTTTTAGCAAGGAATCCAGCAGCAAGTAGTTCGTAAAGAAGCAGAACAGAAAGATAAGCACCGAAAGGATTATGCACACAGCGGGTTGCTTGGATAGATTTTCAATGATTTGCGGCATAGGCTTTCCTCCAATCTAAGAGTGGTACTTTTTAAGCATAAAATGCAAATGCCTTTTCGTAAAGTTTTCTTGTTTGCGTTTCATCACCCCACGACAAACAATCATCAGCATAAATCAATGTCCAAAACGGCTCTGTTTGCTCAAGTCCAGAGGGCAAATCTTTCCATAAGAGATTACACTTTTTACCAAAGTCATCAATGCTAAAATTATTTGATTTGTAAACCCGTTCTAGACCAGAAAATAATCTTTTTCCAAATGTATCAGAATCAAAGGTAGGACATTCGTAATCCCAATAACGCATAAACCGCCCTCGGGTATCGAGCAAATCGGAAGAAATCTCTTCCAACTCCAAGAGGATATTATTGGTGCTATTTAAAAAACTTTCATTCAATAATGCTTCATAGGTCTCCTTCGTGGTAAACCCGTGATACCACAGTAGAAATTCAGCATATAAATTCTCCACCTCAACACCCCCTTCGTTAGATTAAGCTTAATGTTAGTTTCCTTAATTAAATTATATATCGACCGCATACAGAAATCAAGATTTACTCATAAATTACCGCTACCCTCCCTTATCTGCAAAAGCAGCTACAATGGAGGTAGCGGGATTTTTTATACCTATGCTGTGGGGTATTTGTTCCGCTTCCAAAAGCCGATTTTTCGTCATCTACTTTAGAGGCGTAACACTTGCCGATGAAAAAGCCTCCCTTGTGTAAAGGGAGGTGGCCGAGCGCCAGCGAGGTCGGAGGGATTGACAATCCCCCACCGCCTACGGCGGAGCCCCCTTTGCACAAGGGGGCCTTTTTATTGCAATCTCCGTAGCTTTATGCTATAATACCCTCACGAAAGCGAGGGTTTTCTATGATTAAAATTCTGTTCGTCTGCCACGGGAATATTTGCAGAAGTCCTATGGCGGAGTTTGTGATGAAGGATCTGGTGGCAAAAGCCGGGCTTTCTCACGCATTTTATATTGAATCGGCGGCAGCCAGCCGGGAGGAGGCAGGCAATCCTGTCTATCCCCCTGCCCGTCGGGAGCTTGCCCGGCACGGTCTGTCCTGCGACGGAAAAACTGCCCGGCAGATTACCGCCGCCGATTTGGAAAAATTCGACTATATCTACTATATGGACGGTTACAACCAGCGCAGACTGGGGCGGATGTTCCCGGAATATGACCGTTTTCTGCCCTTTTTAGACCGGGATGTGGCAGACCCCTGGCCCTCCGGGGATTTCACCCGCACATGGGCGGACATACAGGAAGGCTGCCGCCGGATTTTGGAGGAGCTGGGATGATAGACAGAGAAAAATTGGAGGCGCAGCTGTCTGCGCTGCCTTTGTATTTTTACAATTACATCGACCCTAAGAAACTGGAATTTTCCCAGCGGATTCGCTATATCTGCTCGGCGGAATGTCCTATGTACAACAAAACCCACGCCTGCCCGCCTGCGGTGGGAGAGGTGGAGCTGTGCCGGACAAAGTGTCTTGGTTACGAAAACTGCCTGATGATCGGCACCATTACGGAGGTTATTGACATTGCTGACATTGCCGAGACCCTGCGCACCCGTCCTGCCCACGAGGAGGCAACCAATATAGTGGGGGAATTGCTGCGGGAGCAGGGGGTAGAGCCTTATATTCTATCCACCGAGGCCTGCGATATCTGTGAGCGCTGCGCCTGGCTGGATGGACAGCCCTGCCGCTATCCGGAGCGGATGCACCCCTGCGTGGAGAGCCACGGCATCAATCTGATTCCCACCCTGGAAAAAAATGGACTGGAATTTCAATACGGTGAGAATGTGGTTACCTGGTACTCTCTATTGTTCTTTTAATATAAAAAGCGGACGAGCGTTGCCCTTCGTCCGCTTTGTTATTTTAACTGATTTGGTTTTCAAAGGAGTTCACATCGCCGATTTCGTCCACATCGAAGTATACATCCAGCATACTCTTGGCAATGGAAGCCAGGGTCGAGCCGTGGCCGCCCTTTTCCACATAAATGGCAATGGCAATCTGGGGGTCGTCCAGGGGCGCGAAGCACACAAACGCGCCGTTGGCAGAGGTGCCGTCGATGCCGGTTTCCGCTGTACCGGTCTTTGCGGCAATTTTGATGGGATAGTCGCCAAAGGTGGTGTAGGCAGTACCCCAGGCATTGCCGGTTACCTGGGTAACCCGATACATACCCTCGCAGTAGGTGGCGTAGGTTTCGTCGGAGATTTCCATATGGCTGAGAATTTCCGGCTTGTTCTCGTCCAACAACTGCCGGTAGTCCGAGGACACCACCCGGTTCATAAAGGTTGCCTTGTAGCGGGTGCCCTTATTTGCCAGGGTAGCGGTGTAGGAGCACAGCTGAATGGGGGTGAAACGGTTTTCCGACTGACCGATAGCTGCCAGAATGGCGTCGCCGGTGTACCACTGCTTATCGTCGCCCACGTGCAGCTCCGCCTTGGTTTCCGCATTGGCGCGGTGGCCGATGTATTCCGGCAGCTCCACGCCGGTGCGTTCACCCAGACCGAAGCCCTTGGCGGTGGAGTCCATGGCGCTGAGGGCAATGCGACTGCCGATGTCATAGAAGAAGTAGTTGCAGGATACCTGCAAGGCCTTGGCGGCATCCACCTCTTCGTGGGTTTCGCGGTAGTTGGTCCATTGCAGACATTCTACCTTAAAGCCGTCAATTTTGTCGAAGACACCCCGGTCCACAATAATGGTCTTGGAGTCGATGAGCTTGGATTCCATAGCGGCAACCACCATACTCATTTTGTAGGTAGAGCCGGGGGGGTAGGTGGCAAGCAACGCCCGGTTATACAGGGGCTTTAATTCGTCCTTTTCCAGGTCCTCGTAATCTTCAAAGAAGGTGGACAGATCGTAGGCAGGATAGCTGCCGCAGCCGAGAATCTGACCGGTTTTCACATCCATAGCCACAAAGGCGCCGCCCTCTACATCGTGGCCGTCCTTCAAATTGCCGTTTTCGTCGGGCTTTTTCAGATTTTCGATGACCGTTGCCATCTGATCCTCGCCTGCCATCTGAATACCCAGGTCAATGGATACCTCCACATTGGAGCCGGCTTGGGGCTCCTGCCGGTAGACAGAGGAGACCAGCGTGCCGTCGGTGGTAACGGTGTCCTCGCGCCAGCCGTCGATGCCGTGGAGGTACTCCTCGTAGGCCGCTTCCAGACCGTCCTGGCCCACCTCCGCGTCCATTTCGTAGCCGGGGATATTCTTGTAGTACTCCCACTGCTCCGCGTTCATTGCGCCCACATAGCCCAAAATATGGGCGGCGTACTGGGTGTTATACTCCCGGACGGTGGAGGCTTCCACCTTAATACCGGGAATGTTCAGCTCCACGATGGCAGACAGCTCCTCGTCGCTGGCGTCGGAGATAAAGATATAGGTGGACAGACTGCCCACGCATTTGCGCAGGGTCATTTCGTACAAAAGACCAATGACCTTTCTTGCGTCATCGTCGGTCCAATCTGCGGGAATGTCGTAACGGTCCCGGAGCTTTTCCACCAGCAGCGGCGCGGTGATGTCCGAGTCGAGACCCTCCATATACTCCAAATATCGCTGGAAATAGTCCTGCCAGGTGGCATTTTGCTGATCCAGGGTATAGGTAAAGGGCCGCTCGCTGGATACGGGGAAATGCTCGGTGTATTCAATGCCGGCTTCCTCGCAACGGCGGATCAGCCGTAGGATGTTTTCGTTGGTGCCGTCGGCGGTGAGCAGCACATAGTGGTTGATGATCAAGTCGTAGCTGGCCCGGTTACTCACCAGCAGGTTACCGTTCCTGTCCAGGATATCCCCCCGGGCGGCTTTGACCCGGGTGAGGGTGGTAAAGGTAGCCTGGTTGTCGGTTTTGCCACCGGTCTCTATGATTTGCAGGTCATAGAGCTTCAAGGCAAAAGCGCCCAGAATGATGACAAAGGCCAGCAGCGCCAGAAGGGCGCGGCGTTTTGTTATTCTTTCCATGAACGACCTCCAAAGGCGTGAATGGCCTTCAAAATCGGGTAGAGAATGGGTGCGGCAAGGGATGTGAGCGCCGCTGTCAGCAGAAAGCCGTAAAGCCGGGACAGGGTTGTCAGGCCCAAAAACAGCCCAAAGGCGAAGTTAACCAGCGTGTATAAAAGCATTGCCAGGGCGGCACACAGCATAGCGCTGGAAAAGCCCTCTTGCAAAAAGGCCTGCTGCAAAATGCACACGCCAATACTCAAAAAGGTGATGGCAACCATAGAGTAAGGCCCCGGCGCTGTGCCGGAGAACAGGTACACAAGACCTGCCACCAGGGAGAAGACGCTGCCGCTATGGGCGCCTTCCAAAATGCAAATCAGAAAAATGCAGCAGGGAATGAGCTCCGTGGTTGCGCCCCACAGCCGCACCCGGCTCAAAAGCACATCCTGCAAAACGGAAAGCGCTACCAGCAGCGCCACATAAAACACCCATTTTAAGAGGGTTTTCTGCTGCTTTTGGGTCAGAATCAGGTGGCTCAGCAGGTTGGTTTGGGGCTTATCCGGCCGAAATTCATACTTTTTTGCCATGACAATCACCCGGCGTTGTACTCGGTAACGATAAAGACCTGCTCCAAGCTCCGGATATCCGCTGCCGGCTGCAAAAGGGCGTATTTAGCAACGCCGGTATCGTCAAAGCCGGCATCCACCACATGCCCCACAATCAGATTCCGGGGATACACCGTAGAGCCGGTGGTAACCACCTGGTCATAGTTGCGGATGGTGGCAGAGGACGGCAGGTAGTTCATACGCAGCAGTCCCTCCAAGCCGGAGGCGTAGCCGCCCTGCACCATACCGTTGTGGCCGGAGGCGGCAATGGTGGCGCTGATTTCCAAAGAGGAATCTAGCACGGATTTGACCACGGCGTAATTCACACCCACCTCGCTGACAAGACCCACCAGCTCGCCGTAGGCGGTGATGGCGCACATACCGGCCTCAATGCCCACATTGGTGCCCCGGTTGATGGTGAAGGTGCTGCTCCAATCGGCGGAGCTGGTGGAGATGATATAAGCGTCCACCAGCTTATAATCCTCATTGGCGTCAATCAGCTCCAAGGCGGCGCGAAGCCGCTCATTTTCCTGCTTGGTGGCGTAGGCGTCCCGGGCTTCGTCTTCGATTTCCGCCAGCTGGGCTTTCAGCGCCTGATTCTCTGCCAAAAGTGTCTCGTATTCAAAAATATAATCGTAAAGCTGCTGGGTCTGGTCTGCCAGCTTGCTCACACCGGTGCGCAGGGGGGTCAGCACGCCCTGCACCATCATTTGGGGCAGCTTCAAGCCGGTTAAGGAACTGACCACCGCCAGTACGATGGCAAGCAGCACGGCAATTACCAGTACCACCCGGATTCGGTTTGTAAAAAAGTGTTTCATAGAGTATCCTCCATCAGCTCGGGGGCAATGGTCTTCAACATCTGACCCAGCCGGCACACCGGCAGCCCCATCACATTATAGTAATCGCCGTGCAGCTTCTCGGCAAACAGCGCAGCGCCGCCTTGAATTCCGTAGGCGCCGGCTTTGTCCATAGGCTCGCCGGTGCGGATATAGGCGAGAATTTCCCCGTGGGAAAGGGAACGGAAGTGGATGTCTGTTACCTCGGTACAGGTGAGGGCGTTTTCGCCCCGCAGCACTGTCAGTCCGGTCATCACCTGGTGGTCCTTGCCGGAGAGTAGTTCCAGCATACGGAAGGCATCCTCTTCGTCTGCGGGCTTGCCCAGCACTTCGCCGCCGCACACCACGATGGTATCCGCGGCAATCACCACATCGTCTGTTTCGCGGGGCACAGCTTCCGCTTTCAGCCGGCTGACCCGCGCCACCTCGTCATAGGGCGGCTTGGCGCTGTCCATAGTCTCGTCTATATCTGCCACGCGCACGGTAAAGGGAATCCGGAACAGTTCCATCAGCGCTTTACGGCGGGGGGATTGGGAGGCCAGTATCAGTTGCATAGTTGCTCCTTGGTTTTTGATTATTATGGGTAGAAAAGTCAAGATAAAACAGGGGGTTTTTACGGTGATGCCTCCGGCGGGTAACTTTCTTGTTCCGGCAAGAAAGTTACCAAAGAACCGGCCAAAGGGGGCACCCGAGCTCCCGCTCGCGACGCCGTTCCCCTTTGGAATCCCCCAGGCCCTTCTGTATCGGTGCTGAAAATGGTTTTAGATTGCGTTTTTTTACTCAATTTTCCATTATTCCACGCCCCGCAGGTACAGGCCCCGGGTGCAGGCGCCGGGGTCAAAGGGGGTGGGGTTGTGTACGGCGGACAGAATCCGGTCCACTTCCTTGGGGTTTTCC
Source organism: Faecousia sp. (assembly GCA_045635105.1). Taxonomy (GTDB): domain Bacteria; phylum Bacillota; class Clostridia; order Oscillospirales; family Oscillospiraceae; genus Faecousia. Next base: position 7,180 of record JAZRBN010000032.1, read on the forward strand.
GTGGTAAAGTACAACCGGGTCGCCCACAGGCCCAGCCGGGCAAGGTCATTTTGCCGGTCCAGCCAGTAGAGCTTTTTGCCGTTGAGCAGCACACTGCGGCAGGTATCTCCGTCTTTGATAATGGGAAATTCCGCGCCGGTCTTGTCCGTAAGCTTGGCTTGGGTTGTATGGCAGGTGCACTGTCCGGTTCTGCCCCGAATCAGACAGTTTTCTGTCAGCATCAGCGGCAGCCGTCCGTAGACCAGCAATTCCGTGGGCACAGCCTTGCTCACATCCCGAATCTGCGGCAGGGTCATTTCAAAGCTCAGGCACGCAGAGCGCAGCTGCAAATCCCGGGCGCAATTCATCGCGATGGAATTGTAAAGGTTCAGACCGAAATCACCCCGGGCGTGGAGACCGCATTCCCGCACGGGCAGCAGCAGCCCCACATTGCCGATGAGGGCATCCCGGACACCCAGACTTTTGAGCATCAGCAGGTTTTCCCGCAGCTTGGGAAGTTCTCTGTCGTGGACAACCCGGGGCAGTACCGCGCAGACGGTGGTATGCTTGGTTAGTTTTTCACAGAAGGCAGTGTCCTGGCACAGAATGTGCAGCGGCACATACAGCAGGGCAAGGTCCGTTTTCAGAAGCTGGGGGGTAATCTGCTCCCGGGTGGTAACCTGCGCGGTCAGCGCCGGCGGGGTACGCAGTCCCTTGAAATGGGCCACCTTTCCCATACGGCCGGGGGCGGGGGTGTCCAGTCGCGCCCGCTGGGCGGTGAGCAGATTCAGCACATCCCGGCGCAGGGCATTGATGGCGGCGGCAGACAGGGTCAGCCCCGGGGCAATGTCTGAGCGCACACGGGCGCAAATATAGGGCGTGCCGCCGGTTTTGCTCAGGCGGGATGCTAATGTATCGTGGGTCAGCTCCATAGTCCTTGCCCGTTCCGGCGCAGGGCCGGGCAGGGTGCAGCTATGGCCCTGTCCGTCGGTTACGGTCAGGGAAGAGGTACCTGTGTGTACCACCATATGAAATTCCACCGGCACAAGGGGATTTTCCGTAGCCTCATAGCTTTGGCGCATCTGCTTGCACCAGGCTTCGTTGTCGGCAGCTTCCTCCCGGATGCCGAACATATGCGGACCGGTCTTGCCGGAATAATAGTCGGTAAAGCCCTGGCGGTTGAAGGCGGTGCTCAGCTGTTCCAGCATAGGGGCGGTTACTCTGCCGGTGTCGATGGCGCTGCGGTAAACCTGGGTTACGGCAGCCACATATTCCGGCCGCTTCATCCGTCCCTCCAATTTTAGCGACGCAACGCCCATCTCCTCCAAATCCTTCACGTACTGCACAGTGCAGTTGTCCTTCAAGCTCAGGGGGTATTTATTTTCCCATCTGCCGTAGCCGTAGCTTTGGCGGCAGGGCTGGGCGCAGCGGCCCCGGTTGCCGGAGCGTGCGCCAATGGCGGCAGACAGGTAGCACTGTCCGCGGTAGCACATACACAGGGCGCCATGTCCCCACACTTCAATTTCAATGGGAGAATTGGCGCAGATATAGCGGATCTCCTCCCGACTCAGTTCCCGACTCAGCACCACACGGCTCAAACCCCAAGCGGCGCAAAGCTGCACTCCGGCCAGGCTGTGGATGGTCATTTGGGTAGAGCCGTGAAGGGGAATCTGGGGGGCGATCTGCTGGCAAAGCCGGATCATTCCCAGATCCTGCACGATCAGTGCATCCACACCACTCACTGCCGCCTGGCGGATCAGCGCTGCTGCGTCGGCAGTCTCTTTATCCGATACCAGGGTGTTCAAAGTCAGATGGACCTGCACGCCCCGGATATGGCAATATTTCACCGCCTCACCAAGTTGCTGCGGTGTGAAATTTTTTGCACTTTGCCGGGCATTAAATTGCCCACAGCCCAAATAGACTGCGTTTGCGCCGTTTTGTACCGCGGCACGCAAGGCCTCCATGGACCCGGCAGGGGCTAACAGTTCCAACATAGTAATCTCTCCATAGGTATACTTTTGCCTATTATAGCACAAACCGCGCTTAACTTCTACCCTGTCCACAGATTTTTAAGAAAAAGTTTGCAAAAAAAGCGGGAGGCGAAACGCCTCCCCTACAGTT
>JAZRBN010000033.1:0-7480 GCA_045635105.1 Faecousia sp.
GATACCGATTTGGTTGTGATTATGGTGAATCACAATCATATCAGGGAGAATATGGATAAGCTGAAAGGTAAAATTGTATTTGATACCCGTAAGTGTTGTGATTTGCCGGGTGTGTATCGGCTTTAAGAAAATAAACAATTAAAACAAAAACCAAAGCCGTCTGTATAGACGGGTGCGGTTTTTGTGTGGGAAGGCATAAAATTAAGGTTTTGCGGGATGCAGGTTTTTTTTAGCGGTAAAGAATGTTACAATTCGTGAGTATATTACACTTGCAACGAATGAAAGCGCCAAAACAATTGCGGTAAAAGCAGGTATCCAAAGCATACTGTTTAAATTATAGAGATGATTTTCAACACCTGTCAGTAGGCGGAGTCCGTGGGATAATACATCCCATATGCCGGCATGGAACAGATAGACAATGAATGATTGCTTGGATAGGGCATTTAATATGCAGTTGGTATTAAAACGGAGCATAGATATGCCTTGGAAAATGAGAATACAGGACAGCATAATGATTGGATTAAAGGGGCTGATCCAACTTAACACCCGTTCGCCGGGAATAAATCTGTTGATAATATGCAGATAATATACGCCACATCCTAAAATGCTTAAAATGAAAAAGCCAGACAGAATAAAGGAAATGCCTTTTTTTGTGTTGCTGATAGCGTTGTCGTGAATGGTGGAACCGATTAAAAAGTAACTTAGGTATTTAATAGAGTTGCCCAAATCCCAATGCAACACGGTGTCTCCCGAGCTCCAATGTGTACAACAGGATAGCAATAACATGCAAAGAGAGATTTTTTGAAATGTTGTTGCTGCGATGCTCTTCTTGTATCGGATAATAATGGGGGTTAAGGCGTATATGCCAATGAGCATATACACATACCACATGTGATACATAGGCGCGCCGATTACAACATCCTTTATTAAGACCAGTACGCTCTCAAATCCGATTTTTTCGCCAAAGAAACACAGCACAAAACGATATGCAATATATAAAAGGGAAAAAATGATTGTGGGGATGCCTGTCTTTCTGAACGATTTGCGGTAGAAATAAACATAGTTTTCATTTCTCTCGTCAGAAAGAAGGAGTGCGCCGGATAGCATCAAGAAACATGGGACAGCAAATCTTGAAATTACATTAAAAACATAAGCCGGCAAAGGATTTCTTAATGCGTGGGTATCCTCTAAAAGAAGTTTTGAAAATTGAGAGATCCAAGAAGAACTGACATGGATCATGATTACGGCAATCATTGAGAAAACGCGGATCAAATCGTAATTGCCATACCGATCGCGCAGATCATTATGGGTCATTTGTATGTTTCCTCCTGTTGTTTTAATCAAGTTAATATTACTTTGATTTAACTAGAAAGTCAATAGATGGATGTGTGGTTGGGTTTTTCTGTGGCTGTTAAGGAACAAATAAAACAACACCGGGGTCGTGATGGAACCCGGTGTTGCAGTTGGGGAATTACTCTACAAAGAGGATCTTGTAGTCATAGGGGGCGAAGTTCAGGGTGAAGCCGGCGTCGCACTTCCGGGTGAGGTCCAGCGCGGTGGATACATTCTCCGGGAAGGCGATCTTTGCACCCTCAATCTCCAGGCAGGAGATGTTGGTTACAAAGGCCAGCAGCTGAGCCTTGCCGCTGAGGGTGGTGTACTTATAGTAGCTGATGCGCAGCTTCTCGTGGTCGGCGGTGGCACCGTTGGTCCAGTAGGGACACCACTGGGACTGCTCGATGGGGAAGTTGTCGAAAATCTTCCACACTTCGCTAATCACATCCAGCGGATGTTCAATGTCGGTGGGACGGGGGAGAATGCCGTGGAGAATGCTGGTGCCCAGGGCGTTTTCAAAGGTCCACTTGGTGCTGCGGGCGTACTTGATAAATTCCACCGGCACGCCCATATTTCTGCCAATGTATTCTGCGCGGAAGTATTCCAGATTTACATCTTCCTTGGTGCCTTTCAGGAAGCCAGCTTGCAGGTTTTCGCCATACCAGGTCTGATGGATATAGGGAAGGGCTGTGAAATTCAGCAGGTTGGCGCAATGGACATTGATATGACCGTCCCGGGCGGAAACAATGTCGTACAGCTCCCGGAACAGCGTTCTGGTGGCAGTTACCGGGTAGGAGCCGTGGATCTTGCCCTCGGTATCGTACCAGCCGCAGCCGTGCTCCACATTCTGACAGTAGCGGGGCAGCGCTGTGCCATCCAGATACACACCGTCGATATGGAATGTGTCCATCAGGTTTTCGATGCCGTCCAGGAAGTACCGGGCGTAGCCGGAGTTGTTACAGACCACATAGTCCTTTTGGTAGGGAACTCTCCACCAGCCGCCGGCAAGGCTGCCCGCCACAGAGGTAACGGCCATCTCCTTGCGGTCCTTGGTGAAGCACTCTGCGATGGTGGCAATTTCATAGCCAAAGTAGGTCAGCACCTTGATGCCCCGTTTGTGGCATTCTTCCACGATGAAGGAAAGCTGCTGGGCGGTGGGCTCGGACAGGTCAAACCAGTTTTGGCACTTGTTCCACTTCTCGTGAAGAATCAGGGTGTCCACACCTTTTTCTTTCAGTCGGTCAAAGTGATTATCGGCGGCAAAGAAATCGGCGTAGCTGCCCTTGATCTTGGTGCCGCAGTCGATGTGGAATGCCTTGTGAACATAAGGCTGCTTGGGGAAGGGCTTGACGGGGGTTGCCTGGAAGCCAAAGTGGAAGGAGATGGGGCGGTAACCCTCACCCTGCATAAAGTCAGCGCTCCACGCCTTGGGGTGGGAGTCCAGCAGACGGATCCGCAAAACGATCTCGTCGCCGTTGTGGATCACTTCCAAAGCGGTGTCGCTGTCGATGGGCTGCCAGTTACGGTCGTTATCCGCAAACCAGCCAAAACCCCGTTCTTCATCGCCCAGCCAGAAGATGGGCTTGAAGGGGAATGCCATATCCTGCTCGGGAATATTGCCGCTGGAAGACATAGTGGACATAGGCCGCACCGTGCCGTCGGACAGCTTCACTGCGCTGTTGCGGTACATATGGAAAAGGGTGCAGGCTTCCTTCTTCATAGGAACTTCCAACCACAGCTGATTGAGTTCGTAAGACTTGGGGATAATCTCTTCCAGTCCCAGCTGCTGGGCGGCAGTGTAGCCGCTGGTGAGCAGCTTGAAGTCAATGTCGATGTTGCCGTCGTAGCTGATGGTCTGACAGGTGTTGATCAGTAGGCGCTCGGACTCCATTGCGCCGCAGATGACCACCTCCCGGTCGTTGCGCCGCTGGATAAAGCTCTCGGATTCATTGGTGTCGTAGTCATCGTGGAATACGGAAGGCTCGCCGGCTTCCACTGCCACAATGCGCATAGGACCTGCCAGCAGCTCATGACCCTGGGACTTTACGGAGGTGAGCAGACCGTTGGGGCCAAAGGTGTACTCTCTGTCCACAACGTAGACGGTGTGGTTTAAATTCTCACTTTCTACTCTCACAGGCAGAAAAGGTTTGGGAATTCTCATAATTACATCTCCTTTACCAAAAAATCCATTAGTGCATACGGAAGTCCAGCTTTCTGGGCAGGGGATACTTGGCATCTGCTGCGGCAATCAGCTCTTTGTCATTCTCATCGTAGACCTTGCCGATTTCTTTGGCGTAGATGCTTCTGTACAGCTTGAACCAGTAGTGGGACAAGGACATTTCGCCCTCCTTGATGTCATTGAGCTGGAAGTCGGGGTTGATGATTTCGGTGGCTTCCTGCAATCTGTCCAGATTCATCAGGGCAATGGCTTTGTACATACGAAGTCTGCCCATATTTTGCAGGTTGGCAGGAAGGGTTTCGTAAATGTCCAGCCACAGCTGGTCGCCGCCGTCGAAGGCCAGCTGCATTGCCACTTCCTTGCAGAGGGTGGGGCAGTCCTTAACCAGCTCGAATGCCTTTAAGATGTATTCTCTTGCCTTGGGCATATTGTTCCATTCGTTCTTATAGAGCATAGAGATGTTGCGGTATGCCCATGCAGAGGGAGCAAGCTTCAAGGATTCCTCCCAGGCTGCTTTGGCGCCGTCCAAATCCTTCAATGCGTACTTGATAACGCCGATGTGCAGCAGGCTGTACCAGCTCTGCTCCGGCAGCTTTTCCAGTTTGTCCAGCCAGAAGGGGTCGATCACATAGCCGGAGGGCTCGTTCTCTACGGGAGGCACGGCAAATCTGCCGGTTTCCAGGAATTCTTTCCAAATATCGCTTTCGCCGTCAGCAACGGGAGTGAAGGCGAAGCTGTCGCTGATTCTAGCGTTGCGAATCTGCTCTTCCATATAGCCCCAGCCGCTGCCCTGGCAGACAATCTCCCGGGACTTTACTGCGCTGTCAGCAGGGAACTTGAAATCGTCGGGGTGGCCCAGACGGTCCACCAGATACCGGTCAATTTCTTTAACAGCTTCGGTGTAATCGCCGTGCATAACCCCGGGATCACCCTGCATTGCGGTGTAGATTTCGGTCCATTCCCAGGTATCGTGGCCCTTCATGGGCATATGCTCCAACTGCGTGTGAGCAAGACCGGCCTGAATTTCGATGTACTTGGAGTTTTCCTCGGACAGCCATTCGCTCCAATTGCAGCCGCCGGCGTTCATGCCCCACAAGAACAGCTTTCTGCCGATAAGCTCCTTGGTGGAGGTGTGCAGCAGACCGATGCCGTCTTCCTCCACAGACACAATCCATTTCTTCTCGTCCTTGGGAATCTTGTAGAAGAAGTCTCTTGCGCTGGGGATGTTGCGGGGGTAGCTGATGTCTACACCGTCGCTGACAGGAATGGGTACCTTGTCCAGCACGTAGTGGTCGGCGTTGTAGAAGCACAGGAAGGAGTCGTCGGTGGGAACCAGCACCCGGGTGCCGGCGGTTTCCGGTACGGCGATATTGCTCCACCAGTACATAAACTTGGTATCGTCGGATTTGTTTTCGATCTTGCAGTGCAGGTGCAGGGCCTTGCCACCTTCGGGGATCCAGGCGCTGATGCTGTAAACGATGCCGCGAATCCGCTCGTATTCGTAAAGACGGAGCACATCACCGTCGTCAGTCTTATCGATGGCGCACCACAGAGGGGAGCAGGTCAGGGGGTTATGGCCCTTGATACCCACATTGAATTCCACGCCGCCGCTGAACCAGGCGTTTCGGATGCCCAGGTTACCGGGCTGATATACGGGGTTGACGTACAGCAGTTCCCGCTGCAAATCCTTGTCGTACAGCGACCACAGTCTGCCACCCAGCTCCGGCAGGAAAATAGCTTTCAGGTGCTCGTTTTCCACCACAGCTGCTTTGAAGCCGCGCATCTGCTTATCCCGGTCATAGCCGTCTTGTAGAGTGTAGGGCAGAATGGTGGAGAGCATACCCTTGCCGATGTTGGTCTTTTCGTCTGCCTGAACCTTGGAGGTTAGCTCATAGTCTGCGAAAATGTAGCTGACATTTTTAATGTCCGGCATAGGGTTGGGCTTGCCTGTATCTGCCGCCGGCATATAGAAGGTTTCCATTTTGACCATAGTAAAATCACTCCAAATCTATTTTAATTGCATTGTTAAAGGTATTTATTAATTCGGTTTTGTCAGAAAAATCATACTTTTTCACAAGGTTTGCAATTCTGTAACGGACAGCGCGGGTGGTTAAAAACAGAATTTCCGCAATTCTTTCCACATTTCTTCCGGCTAAAAGATTAAAGATAATCTCCCGGTCGATTTCGTTGCAGGCTTGCAGAATCGCTTCCGCCCGGACAATACTCTGGGCATTTTTGCCGCTGAAATACTGGGCCTGGGGCTTGGGCGTATCTTGACCGCTGACAGAGGCGTTTACCTGCTCGGTTATGGGCGCGGATTGACGGGTTATCAGCTGGCAGGGCAGGTGAGAGACAATATTGCCGCAATCGGGATTTTCCTTTAAGAAGCCATACAGCTTGATAGCGGTTTTTCCCATTTGGTAATAATCGAAGTCGATGCTTGTCAGGGACAGGGGAAGCACAGAACCCAGATAGGAATTGCCCATTCCTACCACATACAGTTCTTCCGGCAGACGGAATCCCTGCTCCGTCATATTTTGAATCAGGAAGATGGCAACCGTATCGTTGGCGCAGATGACAGAATCATAGCCCCAGTCCTTGAAATGTTTGATAAAATCCAGCACGCAGACTTCCATTTTATCGTGGGCCCAGATGATGCTTTCCGGATTGCCGAAGGCTTTGCTCTTACACAAGTCCGATGTGGAACGGGGATTTACGCCCAACAGCGCGGTACGTTCTCGGCCGGCGGCGGTCAATCGCTTTAAGCTGCGCTTGATGGCCCGGTCCAGCTCGAAAATCACACCGCTGTGGGCGCGGATATCCGACTCCTGCATACTGCCGTTGACGATGATGCCGCAAGCACCCAGCCGGGTCAATTTGCGCAGGGTAGTTTCCAGCCACACCTCGTCATTGCCAACCACAAGCACCGGCATTCCGGACAGCATTGGTAAGCTGTCCGGCGCGTCCAAGGACAGGTTGCAGGGGGTATACTGCAAGTCCTTTGCGCTGTCAAATATGCCGAGCTTTATGTTATTTACCCAGAACCAGTTGGCCTGCTCGGCTTCCGGTTGGACGGTTATGTATAATACTTGATTTTTCAAGGCTTTCACCTCAATGCAATAGTATCATTTTGATTTTGGAACATCAAGGAAAACCCACGCCCGTTTTGGGGTGGGTTTTTTCCTTGTTTATTCTGTAAGTTCAGCTTCTGCAAATTCAGTTTCTGCAAATTCTGCTTCCCATTGATCGGTTTCTTGCTTTTTTGCCCGGACGGATTTGATGATAAAATGCACAATCAGCAGCACAACGGCGCTGCCCAGCAGTGCGGCAGTTCTCCAAACTACGCCGTTTGCAAAGTCAGATACGAAAGCGCCCACCAGATTGCCAATGAAAGGCTGAGCAGCCGCAAGTCCACTTATAGCAGAGCCGCCCAGTAGCAGCGCTGCGGAAATGATGGCGTTAAAGCCGGTGGCAATAAACAAATCCGTTGCCAGCCAGCGGAAGCCCTTGATGCCAAACAGCCGTAAAACAAAGACCAAAACGGCCAGGACAACAATAGCCGCCAAAAGGGTTTGCTTGATTTCTTTCTTGTGGGCAAGAATCTCTACGAGAATGGCCAGGTCTGCGTTTTCCGTTACCATATCCTGCACAATCTGCTCGGGCTTGGGAAGAACTTCGATAATATCGTCGGCAAATTCGTCAATGCCCTTTTCGATGATTGCGGTGATTTCATCCACAGGTAGGTTTTCAAATTCCGGATTGATCTCTGCCAGGAGCTCGGCAGCCTCGTCAATGTTTTCGGTTACGATCTTTTTGATTTTTTCGGCGTTGAATTCCGGGGGAGCGCCGGTCATAGAATTGATAAAGTCCTGCGTGTAGGCCTCCACCAGCTCGTTTGCCACATCCGAAGATATGACTTTGTCAAAAACCTCCTGCTCCACGGCTTCGCCGATGATGTCCTCGATC
>JAZRBN010000034.1:0-13832 GCA_045635105.1 Faecousia sp.
TTGATTAGGGAAACCACCGGCTATGCCGGTGGAGGTACCCCGCAAAAAAGCTTTAGCTTCAAGCATCGAGCGAAGCGAGCTACTAGCAAGGGCACTTACAAATTAGCACAACGAAGCAATAGAAGGGACAGTGCCCGTTTACGGGCGGCGGAGCAATCAATGCAATCGAAAGAATACTCAGTGCGTCTTTAGATGCCCGCCAGTAAAATGCCCTTCTAGGGCTTAATCAAGGCTCCGGCTTAGCCGGAGGTCATGACTATTTTTTCAGCCACACCTGATTTCGACAGCAAAAATGCTCTGTAACAGCAATAATAATAGGGAATTCGCAAAAGCAAAAACGAAAACGGAGGATTGTCTTATGAAGAAAATTGTTGCGTTGCTGCTTGCCTTTTTGCTGGCTTTGGGCGTGCTTTCCGGCTGCGGCAGAAATACAAGTGGGAACACCCTTAAAGTAGCCGCTATTGAAACTGCTTACGGCTCTCAGATGTGGGAGGCGGTTTGCAAGGCGTTTACCGACCAGACCGGTATTGCGGTGGAGCTGGTTACCAACAAGAACCTGGAAGATGTGATCGGCCCACAGATGCAGGGCGGTCAGTACCCCGATGTGGTGCATCTTGCCACCGGCCGTCCCGCGGGGCTGACGGAGCAGATGATTAAGGCCAACGGTCTGCACGAACTGACCAATGTGCTGAATATGCAGGTTCCCGGGGAGGAGAAGAAGGTCTCCGAGAAGATTGCCGGCGGCTTTACCGATACCAGTCTGACCAATCCCTACGGCGACGGCAAGACCTATATGGCGCCTATGTTCTACTCTCCCTGCGGTCTGTTCTATAACGCAAAGCTCTTTGAGAGCAAGGGTTGGAGCGTTCCTGCCACCTGGGATGAGATGTGGGAGCTGGGGGATAAGGCAAAGGCAGAGGGGATCGCGCTGTTTACCTATCCCACTGCCGGCTATTACGATGCCTTTTTGTATGCGCTGATGTATTCCATCGGCGGGGCGGAGTTCTTTGACAAGGCCACCCATTATGAAACCGGTGTGTGGGATACACCCGAAGCCAAGACTCTGTTTGAAATTCTTGATAAACTGGCAGACTATACCCACGAAAAGACCCCCGCCCAGGCAAACAATCAGGATTTCACCAAAAATCAGCTGATGGTGATGCAGAATGAGGCGCTGTTTATGCCCAACGGCACTTGGATTACCGGTGAGATGGCAGGGGCGTTGTCTACGCTGACCAATGATTTTGCCTGGGGTATGACCGCACTGCCGGCAGTGGAAAAAGGCGGCGACAGCTATTCCTACTGCTGGTTTGAGCAGGCGTGGATTCCCGCAGGAGCGCAGAATAAGGCAGAGGCGGAGCAGTTTGTGGCATTTTTGTATTCCGATAAGGCCTGCGATATCTTTGCCAACACGGAAGTAAAGCTGGAAGACGGCACTACCAAGCTCTCCGGCGCCATTCAGCCGGTGCTGGGGGTTGCGGACCAACTGGAAGGGGAGAATAAGCTGTTCTACTCCATCTATGACAACGGCGCCAAGGCGGCAATGGGCAACTTCGCTGCCTTTGATGCCATTGCCGACATTACCACCTCCGGTGTGTTCTTTGAGCCCATTGATCAGCTGGTTGCAGGTTCAATCACCATTGAGGAGTATGTGGCCAATATCAAAACCGCTTCGGAAAAGATGCGGGAGAATATCAAGGGCTGATGCAAATCGAAAAGGGTGGCAAAACAGCCACCCTTTTTTGAAATTTACGAAAGGAGCGGCGCAAAATGGGTAAAAAATTCGGGAAAACAGCCTTTCTCTGGCTGTGCATAGCGCCGGCGGTGGCGCTGCTGATTGTGTTTATGGCCATACCCACCTTCAATGTGTTTCGGCTGTCCCTGTTCCAAAAGGGGGCATTCAGTCCCAGCGCTACCTTTGTGGGGCTGGATAATTTCAGAACGCTGCTGGGCAGCGATGCCTTTATTCAGTCCTTGCAGAACACACTGCTGCTGATTGTGCTGGTAACGGTGTTTACCATGGGCGCGGCGCTTATTTTCGCCGCAATTCTCACAAAGGAGCGCGTGAAAGGGCAGAATTTCTTCCGGGTGGTGTTCTATATCCCCAATATTCTGTCGGTGGTGGTGATTTCCGGTATTTTCTCTGCCATCTACGATGTGGACAAGGGCCTTGCCAACAGCGTGCTGAACCTGTTCGGAGCAGAGGGGATTCTGTGGAAAGGGGAGCGCCATATTATCACCAGCATTGTCATTGCAATGGTGTGGCAGGCCATCGGCTACTATATGGTAATGTATATGGCGGCGATGGCATCTGTGCCAAAGTCGGTATACGAAAGCGCGGAGTTGGACGGCGCAGGCAGACGGACGCAGTTTTTTGGCATTACCATACCCCTGATTTGGACCAATATCCGCACAACACTGACCTTTTTTGTCATCTCCACCATCAATATGGCATTTTTGTTCGTTAACGCTATGGTAGGCAGCAGTGGTGGCGCTGCCAGCGCGGCAAAGGTAACGCTACTGTATATGTACGATATGAAAAATGAGGGACTTTACGGCTATTCCATGGCGGTGGGTGTGGTGATTTTTGTGATTTCCTTTGCCTTATCGGCGCTGGTGAACCGGCTTACCCGCCGGGAAACTTTGGAATATTAAGGGGGTGGCAGTGTGCAATCAGAAAAGAAGGAACGGCTGTATAAAGCCTTTGTATATCTCTCTCTGGGGGTTTTGGCGGTGCTGATTCTGGTGCCGGTGGCGTGGGTGTTTATGGCGTCAGTGAAAGAGACGGCGGAGCATTACGGCAACCCCTGGGCGCTGCCTACGCACCTGCACTGGCAGAATTTTGCCCAGGCGTGGAAGGGCGCAAAAATGGGCAGCTTTATGGGCTATTCCGTGCTGGTAACGGCGTTGGCGCTGGTTTTCTTGCTGGTGGTGGCGCTGCCGGCTGCTTACTGCCTTGCCCGCTTTCGGTTTACCGGCAGGAGATTACTCAATACCTGCGTAATGGCGGGGCTGTTTGTGAATGTGAATTATATTGTTGTGCCCATTTATCTGATGCTCAGCGACGGGGATAAGTGGCTGTATTCGGCTTTTGGCAGCGGTTTTTTACTGAATAACCATTTTGTGGTGGCGCTTATCTATGCCTCCACAGCGCTGCCCTTTACCATTTATCTGCTTACCGGTTACTTTGCCACGCTCCCTCATGATTTTGAAGAAGCTGCGTATATTGATGGCGCAGGCTACGGCAGGACTATGGTGCAGATTATTTTTCCTATGGCAAAGCCGTCCATTATCACGGTGATTCTGTTTAATTTTCTGGCGTTTTGGAATGAATATATTATTGTGAAAACACTGATTACCGATCAGAATAAGTGGACACTTCCGGCAGGCTTACTAAACCTGATGCAGGCGCAGCAGTCGGCTGCTGCCTATGGTACTATGTACGCAGGCTTGGTGCTGGTGATGCTGCCGGTGCTGATTCTGTATATCTGCGTGCAGAAGAATCTCACCCGGGGTATGACCGTGGGTGGACTGAAAGGATGAATGGTATGTTTTGGAAAAACCACAGGGTGCTGCGCTTTGCGCTGATGGCGCTTTTCTTCGTTGCAGGACTGACCTTAAACATCGTGGGCTGGAAAATGACCGGACAGGCAGAGGGCTTGCATTTGATGCTTTGGGGACTTGCGCTACTGCTGTCGGCGCTGTTTCTGTACAACAAGCCCTATCAATAATACCGGGGAGGATACCTTATGATGAAACACACCGGCCGGGTTACCGTGCCTACGGATTTGGATGTGGTGCCGGAAACCTTGGAGATTATGAAGCGCTGGGGGGCAGATGCCCTGCGGGACTGCGACGGCACCGATTTCCCCCAAGAGCTGATAGACAGCGGGGCGAAAATCTACGCCACCTACTACACCACCCGTAAGGATAACGCCTGGGCAAAGGCCAATCCCGATGAGGTGCAGCAGTGCTATATTATGACCGGCTTTCATACGGCGGTGGGGGATACCCTCTCTATTGAATTGATGCAGGGCATCTCCCGGGAGCTGCTGGAAGTGAACACCCGGGATGATTGCAAGCGCTGGTGGGAGGTGATGGACAGGACTGCCGGAGAGGTGGTCAGCCCCGATTTTTGGGAGTATGATGCGGAAACCGGCTGCGTAACCATTGGCAATGCCAAGGCGTACCACGCCTACACGGTGGCGTTTCTTGCCTATATTATCTGGGACCCGGTGCATATGTATAACGCCATCACCAATGATTGGCAGGATTGCCAGCATCAGATTACTTTCGATGTCCGCCAGCCGAAAACCCGCCGCTTTACAATGGAACGGCTGAAAAAATTTATTGCGGACCACCCCTATGTGAATGTGATTCGCTATACCACCTTTTTTCACCAGTTTACGCTGCTTTTTGATGAACTGAAACGGCAGAAATATGTGGACTGGTACGGTTATTCTGCTTCCGTTTCACCCTATATTTTGCAGCAGTTTGAGCAGGAGGTGGGGTACAGGTTCCGGCCGGAGTTTATTGTGGATGAGGGGTATTACAACAACCAGTACCGGATTCCCTCCAAGGAATATAAGGATTTTATGGCGTTTCAGCGCAGGGAAGTGGCGGCGCTTGCCAGGGAAATGGTGGATATCACCCACCAATATGGCAAAGAGGCAATGATGTTTTTAGGCGACCACTTTATCGGCACAGAGCCGTATATGGAGGAATTCAAAACCATTGGTTTGGACGCGGTGGTAGGTTCTGTGGGTAGTGGCGCGACGCTGCGTCTGATTTCCGATATCCCCGGCGTGAAGTATACCGAGGGGCGCTTTCTGCCCTATTTCTTCCCCGATACCTTTTATGACGGCGGCGATCCGGTGGGGGAGGCAAAACGCAACTGGGTAACCGCCCGCCGGGCGATTTTGCGAAAGCCTGTTGACCGGATCGGCTACGGAGGATATTTGAAGTTGGCGCTGGAATTTCCGGAGTTTGTTGACTATGTGGAGTCCGTATGCAAGGAATTCCGGCAGCTGTATGAGAATGTAAAGGGCGCTGCGCCCTACTGCGCCAAGACCGTGGCGGTGCTCAATTGCTGGGGAAAACAGCGGTCCTGGGGCTGCCACATGGTCCATCACGCCTTATATTACAAGGAAAATTATTCCTATGCCGGTGTTATGGAGGCGTTGTCCGGTCTGCCATTGGAGGTAAAGTTTATCTCCTTTGACGATATCAAGGCTGACCCCGGCATACTGGACGGCATCGATGTGATTCTGAATGTGGGGGATGGGGACACTGCCCATACCGGCGGCATAGAATGGGAAGACCCGGAGCTTGCTGCCGCGGTTCGCAGGTTTGTCTGCAACGGCGGCGGCTTCATCGGCGTGGGAGAACCCACGGGACACGGCTACCAGGGGCGGTATTTCCAGCTGGCGGATGTGCTGGGGGTGGAGAAGGAAACAGGCTTTACCTTAGGGTATGGCAAGTACAACCGGGATACCCACTGCCATTTTATCTTGCAGGATACAAAGGACATTGACTTCGGTGAGGGGAAAAAGGGGATTTACGCTTTGGAAACTGCCCAAATTCTTGCCCAAACCCACGGCGATGTGCAGCTGGCGGTAAATGGGTACGGAAAGGGTCGGGCGGTGTATCTGTCAGGACTGCCGTATTCCTTTGCTAACAGCCGGCTGCTGTACCGGGCGATTCTCTGGTCAGCCCACGCAGAGGAGCAGTTGCAGAAATGGTATGCCGGCAATTACAATGCGGAGGTACACGCCTACCCGGAAAAGGGTAAGTACTGCGTGGTAAACAATACCAGCCAACCCCAGGAAACCACTGTTTATACGGACAGGGATTCCTTCCAGGTGCGCTTAGAACCCAATGAAATCAAATGGTTTGAAACGGGCGGTCAATGACCGCCCGTTTCCTGTTGGCTGAAAATTTTCGAAATTTTATGAAAATATCAAGATAAATTGCTTGCAATTAACGGCTAAAAAAGTTAGTATAGAATGTGATATGCAAAAAAGGCCTATGGAGGTTATATTATGAATGAACTGATTTTGCAATTTCAGGTAAAGGGACAGCCGGCGCAATGCTCCCGTTACGGCTGCGGACACATCAACGAAACCTATCTGGTTACCTGTGATTCCGGTCTGAGCTACATCCTGCAAAAGATTAATAAGAGCATTTTTACCCAGCCGGAGCAGCTGATGGAAAACATCGCCGCTACCACCGCGCACCTTGCTAAGAAGAGCGACAGCGACAGAGAGTCCATGCACCTGGTGCTGACCACCGACGGCAAGACCTTTTATAAGGATGCCGACGGGGAGTATTGGAGAATGTATGATTTCGTAAATTCCACCGTGTGCCTGCAAAAGGCGGAAAGCCCCAAGGATTTTTATTATTCCGGTCTTGCCTTTGGCCGTTTTCAGGGCCTGCTTGCAGACTTCCCCGCAGAAACCCTCCACGAGGCTATTGTGAATTTCCATAATACGCCTGCCCGTTTCGACCAGCTCCGGGCGGCGATGGAATGCAATTTCGAAAACCGCAAGGCCCTGTGCGAAAAGGAACTGGAATTTGCCCTTGCCCGTGCTGAGGAGGCAGGGGAGATTGTAGATAAGCTCAATAGCGGCGCGCTGCCCCTGCGGGTAACCCACAACGATACCAAGCTGAACAACATTCTATTCGACTATGATACCAGAACCCCTCTGTGCGTCATTGATTTGGATACCATTATGCCCGGCTCTTCTTTGTATGACTACGGCGATTCCATTCGCTTCGGCGCATCCACTGCCCCGGAGGACGAGAAGGATTTGGACAAGGTATGGTGCGATATGGAGCTGTTCCGTACTTATACTCAGGGCTTCCTGGAAGGCTGCAACGGCAATCTTACTGATTTGGAAGTGGAAATGCTGCCCATGGGCGCGAAAATGATGACCTTGGAGTGCGGCATCCGGTTCCTGGCGGACTACTTAAACGGCGATACCTATTTCCGCACCCATTATCAGGGACAGAATCTGGACAGAGCCAGAACCCAGTTTAAGTTGGTGGCAGATATGGAAAGCAAGTGGGAAACTATGAAGGCCATTGTAAAGGAGTGTAACAAATGAAAATTTTGGTAACCGGCGGTATGGGCTATATCGGCAGCCATACCTGTGTGGAATTATTGAATTTGGGTATGGAGGTTGTGATTGTGGACAACCTGTCCAATTCCAACCCGGAGGTACTGAACCGCGTTGAGACCATCACCGGCAAGAGACCTCTGTTCTATGAGCTGGATGTGTGCGACGAAAAGGCCCTTTCCAAGGTCTTTGATGAACATTCCATTGACTGCGTGATTCACTTTGCCGGTATGAAGGCAGTGGGCGAGTCCGTGGAGATTCCCGAGCGCTACTATTCCAATAACCTGGGCTCTACCCTGACCCTGTGCCGGGTAATGGCAGCGCACAATGTGAAGAGAATTATCTTCTCTTCCTCTGCCACCGTTTACTCCGGTGATAACGAGATGCCCCTGCGGGAGTCCTCCAAGACAGGCGGCTGCACCAACCCCTACGGCTGGACCAAGTATATGGGCGAGCAGATCCTGCGGGATATCGCCTTTGCGGACAAGGAATGGTCCGTGGTGCTGCTGCGGTACTTTAACCCCATCGGCGCTCACCACAGCGGTCTGATTGGCGAAGATCCCAAGGGTATCCCCAACAATCTGCTGCCCTACATTTCTCAGACTGCCGTGGGCCGCAGAAGCCACTTAAATGTGTTCGGTAACGATTACGATACCCACGACGGCACCGGTGTCCGGGACTATATCCACGTGGTGGATCTTGCCAAGGGACACGTGGCAGCCATCGGCTATGCAACTGAGCATACCGGCGCAGAGGTGTTCAATTTGGGCACCGGCACTGGTTACAGCGTGCTGGATATGGTCAAGGCCTTTGAAAAGGTGAATCATGTGCCTGTTCCTTATGAAATTGCCCCCCGCCGTCCCGGCGACCTGGCTACCTGCTATGCAGATCCTGCCAAGAGCCGTGAAGGCTTAGGCTGGGTGGCAGAAAAGGGCTTGGAGGATATGTGCCGGGATACCTGGAACTGGCAGAAGAACAATCCCAACGGTTACAACGCATAAGGAGAAACCCTATGAGCACTATGTTCTATCCGGTGAGCACCACCGGAATGCCGGAATGGTTTACCATAGAGAACCACCGCCCCGAGGGCGCACCTGCCCCCAGAACGGAGGGGTATATGCGCTATATTCCGGGTGAGGGCTTTGCAGTGAATATGCGGTGCTATGAGGAAAACCCCAAGGCTCTGTACAGCCACGCCGATGACCCGGTGTATAAGGACAGCTGTATGGAGGTGTTCCTCAACTGCTTCCCGGAATTGCCGGACTATGGCTATATCAATGTGGAAATGAACGCCCTGGGCGTTATGCGCTGCGGCTTCGGCACCGGCAGAAAAAGACCCCAGCTGCTGGAACTGGGCATTGCCCAGCCCCGGGTGGAGGTTACCAGGACTTCCGATTACTGGCAGGTGCGCTGCACCATCACAGAGGAGCTGCTGGAAAAGCTCTACGAAAGACCCTGCCGGTTTGCTGTGGGCCACGAAATGCGGGGTAATTTCTATAAATGCGGCGATGAAACCGCCCAGCCCCACTGGGGCAGCTGGTCGAAGGTGGAGCGGCTGGATTTCCACACACCGGAGTTTTTCGGCCTGCTGAAAATTGTATAAAAAGAGGGAGTATCAAAATATGAATTATCTTGGTATTGAAGTAAATTTAGCCAATGCCCCCAAGCTGGATAAGGGATTTATCCCCTTCGGCGTATGGAGAAAGGCATTTTTGGACGGCGCCACCGTGCCGTTTTCTGTGGCGGTGGAACGGGAAGACGGTAAGATTACCGTGCTGAATACCTTCCTGCGGGGCGGGGATTTTGCTGAGGCAAACTACCGCTATGCCGAGCGCACCGTGAAGTTTTTGCTGTGGAGCGTGGGCGGCTTCCGGGTGTATTTGAATGGCGACGAGGCGGTCATTGCCCGGATTCAGAAGGCCTATACCCCCGAGGGCGACAGAGCCTTTGATGTGCAGTTTATGGAGGATGTGTACGAGCGTCCTTTTGAGGTTTTGTCTGTATCCAGGGAGGATTTCCCCAAGGCCAACGAGTCTGCCGTTGCCGCAGGCGGCCATATGGAAGGCTGCCGTATCGGCTTTGATGCCGGCGGCTCTGACCGGAAGGTCTCCGCGGTGATCGACGGCGTGGCGGTTTACTCCGAGGAGGTGG
Source organism: Faecousia sp. (assembly GCA_045635105.1). Taxonomy (GTDB): domain Bacteria; phylum Bacillota; class Clostridia; order Oscillospirales; family Oscillospiraceae; genus Faecousia. Next base: position 9,270 of record JAZRBN010000034.1, read on the forward strand.
TCTGGCATCCCAAGACCCAGTCCGACCCTCAGTATCAGTTTGACGGCATTGTGGATTCCTTTAAGACTGCCGCCTCCAAGATGCCCCGGGTGGATGCCATCGGTGTGTCCTCTGCCGGTGTGTTTATCGGCAACAGTCCTATGGTCTCCTCTCTGTTTATCAAAGTTCCCAGAGAGCGGCGGGAGGAGGTCAAATCCGTATTTGACCGGGCTGCCAAGGAAATTGGCGATGTGCCCATCGTGGTGGCCAACGACGGTGATGTTACCGCTTTGGCAGGCGCTATGAGTATGGAGCGGGGCTGCGTGATGGGCCTTGCCATGGGAACCAGCGAGGCTGTGGGCTATGTCAATGCCGACGGCAACCTGCTGGGCTGGTTCAATGAGCTGGCATTTGCTCCCGTGGATGTGAGCGAGCAGGCTATGCAGGACGAGTGGTCCTTTGACTACGGCGTTGGCTGCAAGTACTTCTCTCAGGACGCGGTCATTAAGCTTGCCCCCAATGCGGGTATTGAACTGGATGCCAGCCTGACTCCTGCTGAAAAGTTGAAGGTTGTGCAGAAGCTTGCCAACGAGGGTCATACCGGCGCGTTGCAAATTTTTGAAGATATCGGCACCTATCTTGCCCATACCCTGGTGCTGTATTCCCAGTTCTACGATGTAAAGTGCCTGCTGGTGCTGGGCCGTGTTGCCTCCGGTGTGGGCGGCGACCGGGTGATTGCCCAGTGCAATAAGGTCCTTGCTGATGAGTATCCGGAGCTTGCCGCTACTGTTACGGTTATGCTGCCGGACGAGAAGACCCGTCGTGTGGGTCAGTCTGTGGCGGCAGCCAGCCTGCCGGAATTGAGGTAAGCTATGCTCTATAAAAACGGCAATATTTTTGTGGACGGAAAGTTTGTTCACGGCAGCTTCCGGGTGGAAAACGGAACTTTTGCGGAAGTTTTGGACTGCGTACCGGAGGAGACTGGCACGGATCTTAACAATGCCTATGTGATTCCCGGACTGGTGGATGTCCACAACCACGGCAACTCCGGCGCGGATTTCTCCGACGGCGAGTATGATGGTTTGGTGGCAATGGCCCGGTATTTGGGAAGCAATGGTGTAACCTCCTTTGCCCCTGCGTCTATGACCCTGCCCTATGAGGTGCTGGGTAAGGCCTTTGCCACGGCAAAGAAGCTGAAAGAAGAGAAGCCTGCCGGCTGCGCCCGGATTATGGGCATTCAGATGGAAGGGCCTTTCTTCTCCGAGAAGAAAAAGGGCGCGCAAAACGGCGCATACCTGCGCAATCCTGATTTTGCAGCGTTTAAGGAGCTGTTTGACAGCTGCGACGGACTGGTTACCATTGCGGACCTGGCGCCGGAGCTGCCCGGCTCTGTGGAGTTTGTTCGGGAGGCATCCAAGCTGTGTACCGTGTCCGTTGCCCACACCGATGCTACTTATGAGGACGCAAAGGCTGCCTTTGATGCCGGCGCTACCCATTTGACCCATCTGTTTAACGCTATGCCCTCCATTCATCACCGGAAACCTGGCGTCATCGGCGCAGCTTCTGAGAATGAGAATGTCCAGGCGGAGCTGATCTGCGACGGGCTGCATGTGCACCCCAGCTCTGTGCGTATGGCGTTCCGGCTGTTCCCGGGCAGAATCTGCCTGGTGTCCGATGCGCTGCGGTGCTGCGGTATGCCCGACGGCGAGTATGAGCTGGGCGGTCAGCAGGTATTTTTGCAGGGCGGCATTGCAAAGCTCACCGACGGCACCATTGCAGGCGCTGCCACCAATCTGTATGACGGTATGAAAAATGCTGTGAAGTTCGGCATTTCCAAGGAGGAGGCAATCCTTTCCGCCACTTTGAATCCGGCTAAGGCGCTGGGCTGCGCGGATGAGATTGGCTCGATCGCTCCTGGCAAACGGGCCGACTTCATTATCTGTGATGAAGATTTGAACCGCAGTCAGGTCTTCCTTGCCGGCGAACAAATTGCATAAAAAAACAGGCGTGTTCAACACGCCTGTTTTTTAATGGACAATGGACAATGGACAATGGACAATGGGCAATGTAGGGGCGATTCACGAATCGCCCTGTGCTTTATAAATACAGTTTTTCTCTTACGGCAGCAATATGCTCCGGGGTTGTGCCGCAGCAGCCGCCTAGGATATTTGCCCCCATGGCGTGGCAATCAGCTACAATTTCCGCAAATTCCCGAGGATTTAAGGGGTAGTGAGGGAGGTTGTCTTCCCCGATGACCGGATTTCCGGCGTTGGGCTTGCAGATTAGAGGTCCTTTCACATAGCGCCGCAGGCGGCTGACCAGTCCTGCTGTCATCATATCCGCAGCCACGCAGTTAAAGCCTACGGCGCAGGCACCGGCCTCCTCCAATTCCCGCAGCACCGGCGCTGCATCCATTCCGGAGAACAGGCTGCCGTCGGGCTGCATGGTGAAGGTGTACATTACTGCACTTGCCCCCTCTAATTCAGCGGCGGTAAAAATCGCCTCCGCCTCCTGGGGGTACATCAGCGTTTCCGCCGCCAGCAGGTCAGCGCCGCCTTCTAAGAGCCCCGCAATTTGCACCCGGTAGTTTTCTACCAGTAGGTCAAAATTTTCCGGGTCATAGCTGTCGCAGAAGGCAGCTAATGTGGTGAGATTGCCTGCAACCAGGGCGTTTTCCGATACGGACTTGGTCAGCGCCACCAGGTGGGCGTTGATGGCTTCCGCCTGCTTGTGCAAATTCACCCGTTCCAGGGCAATGGGCTGCGCCTGAAAGGTGGGGGCGTAGAGAATATGGCTGCCGGCTGATGCATATTCCCGCTGCAAGGCAACCAAAGCTTGGGGGTTGGCAAGAATCCACTCCTCAGTGCAGCAGCCCCGGGGCATACCCATTTTTTGCAGGTTAGAGCCGGTAGCGCCGTCCAGGAGAATGGGCTTTTGCGCGCGGCTTAAAAATTCTTCTTTGGTGAGCATAGCTTCACATCCTTTTGCTCCATTATACCCCACTTGCCAAAAATTGCAACATAGATTGACGAAACCGGGGAAATTTGTTACTATGAAGAAAATGTACCGAAAGGAGCGCTTTTTATGAACAAAACCCGGTTAAGAGCCTATGCCAATCTGATTGTCCGCTGCGGCGTGAATGTGCAGAAAGGACAGGAGGTGCTGATTTACGCGGAGCTGGACCAGCCGGAATTTGTGAAGATGGTGGTGGAGGAGGCGTACAAAGCCAAGGCCAGCAAGGTTACTGTTGAGTGGAGCTATCAGCCCCTTTCTAAAATCCACGTGCGCAACCAGTCCTTAAAGACTCTGTCCACAGTTACGGATTTGCAGAAGGCCCGGCAGCAGCATTACTGCGACACTCTGCCTGCCCGCATCCACTTGATTTCCGAAGACCCCGACGGCTTGAAGGGTATGGATACCAAGAAGCTTGCCAAGGCAAATCAGAAGGTGTATCCCATTTTGAAGCCTTACGTTGATCAGCGGGAGGGCAAGCAGCAGTGGTGCATTGCCGCTGTGCCCGGCGCGGCCTGGGCAAGAAAGGTGTTCCCCGGCGTGCGTACCAGCGTGGCAATGGAAAAGCTGTGGGAGGCGATTTTGGATACCTCCCGTGTTACCGCTGACCCCATCGGGGAATGGGAAAAGCACAATCAGAATATCCACGACCGCTGTGCATATTTGAATAGCCTGGGCATCGACAAGCTGCATTTTACCGCAGACAACGGCACAGACCTAACTGTTGGTATGATTCCCGAGGCGGTGTTCTGCGGCGGTGGAGAAACCAGCCGGCAGGGCGTTTACTACAATCCCAATATTCCCACGGAGGAGTGTTTTATTTCTCCCAAACGGGGGCAGGCAGAGGGCATTGTGTATGCCACCAAGCCTCTGTCCTATCAGGGCCAGCTGATTGACAAGTTCTCCATTCGTTTTGAGAACGGCAAGGCGGTGGAGGCCAAGGCAGAAGTGGGTGAAGCGCTGCTCAACACTATGCTCAATATGGACGAAGGCGCTTCCTACTTAGGCGAGTGCGCCTTGGTGCCGGAATGCAGTCCCATTGCCCAAAGCGGTCTGCTGTTCTATAACACCCTGTTTGATGAAAATGCCGCCTGCCATCTGGCGCTGGGTATGGGTTATGCTGATACCATTGCCGATCATCACAATAAGACATTGGAGCAGTGCCGGGCGTTGGGCATCAACGATTCTATGATCCACGAGGATTTTATGATCGGCTGCGCTAGTATGAATATTGACGCAATTACCCGCGATGGCAAGGTGGTTCCCATCTTCCGCCAGGGAAATTGGGCGTTCTGATGGTTTTTTCGAAAAAATTTCAAAAAAACACTTGCATTATAGCCGTGAGTGTGTTATGATACTCGGGCGATTTGAAAATTTCGGGCATATTATGCCCTTTACCCTATCAGAAAGAGGTGAACAACATGAAGGAAGGTATCCATCCCAATTACGAACAGACCACAATTCGGTGCGCCTGCGGTAACGTTTTTACCACTGGTTCTACCAAGAAGGACATCAAGGTTGAAATCTGCTCTAAGTGCCACCCTTTCTATACCGGCAAGCAGAAGCTGGTTG
>JAZRBN010000035.1:0-7142 GCA_045635105.1 Faecousia sp.
GATGATTTTTCACAAAGGACTTGACAAACCTTATATTCTTCGGTATAATGACTCCTGCCTTTGGACGATTAGCTCAGCTGGCTAGAGCATCCGCTTGACGTGCGGAAGGTCATAGGTTCGAGTCCTATATCGTCCACCATAGACACCCCGCTATCCTTAACCGGACGGCGGGGGTATTTTTATACCCTCACGGCTGGAAGAATATGCAGAACGAACAAAAAATATCCCCCCGGATGCGAGCTTGACTCGCCCCCGGGGGGGGTTTTGTTTTCGGGTTATTCTTTCTTCCCTGGATTGTTGATTGCCTTTTGTGCGGCCTCTGTCTGGCTATATGTCGTCATTGCATCAGCCAACTTGTTAAGGGTAGCAAAGAAGTCAGCCATACCGGGGATGTCTTTCCCCGATTCAGCATAGTCCTTGTCCAACTGTGCCAGCTCCTCCTTGAATTCTGCCATCTGCTTACCGATATCGTCAGTCGTCTTGTATGTTCTATCCCGCTGGACAATGATATCGACCGGGACTTTGTACAGATGCGATAACCGCACCAAAATCTCGATGGGTGGCTCAGTTCGACCGCTTTCGTATGTGTTGTATGTGGTAGCCGGAATATCGAGCTGACCTGCTACCTCTTTCTGTGATAGCTTCTTACTTTTCCGGAGTTCCCGGAGCACCTCAGCCGTCATAGCCTTGCGTTCCTCAATGGTAAACTCGCCGTTGTACTCAACATCTGCAAAACTCACAATGACCTCTCCTTTCATTGCATCCTGCAATCATTGTACCCATTCCGGATGCTATTTGCAATAACTATTTCATTGCATCCTGCGTTTTCCTTTCAATTTGTGTTGACATTCATTGCGGATGGTGTTATCATTGCAGACAGAGGATGTTTTGCAGATTGCGTTCAGATTTCGAGATACGAGAGCGAAGCGGCTCGTATGGGAGCCGGCGGAACGCACCTCCGGAAGCGCACCCAGGTTGTCCCGGCGGTCCTGCCCAGGTCAGAAGATGCTGCAACCCCCTGCCCAGGTATCGACCACCGCCAGGGTGCAGGTGCGGGCCACCGCTCCCAGGTTTCCTGCAACCCTCCATCGCACCTTGTCCACCATAGCCAGGTATCGATAACCGACCAGCTCCCCCTGCGAAGCACGGAGCAGGCCCGACTACTTGACTATAGGTCATATTTTACTCACCACCCCAGGAAAGGAGGATTCCCCGTGCCCAACTTTCGTATTGCAGAGCACGACCTATTTGACTACAACAAAGGCTTCTTGTACCGCTACAACGACCAGGTTTCCAAGCTGACAGTATGCGCCAGGGTACGCAAGCCAGGCTATGAGCTGGCAGACGGATGCAAACCCTTTACCCATAAGGGAGAGGCTGGCAACGAGGAAAAGCTCCCGGAGAACATCCGCCGGGCCAAAAGTAAGGTTTTCGAGCTGGCCTTGTGCAATACATTCGACCATTTCTGTACCCTCACATTCTCGCCGGAGCTGGTGAAAGACCGCTTCGACCTGGAGGGATGTATGAAATCTTTCTGCAAATGGCTGAACAACTACAACAATCGCCGGGCCTCCGCTTCTGTCCGGTATCTGCTTATCCCAGAGCCTCATAAGGACGGAGCTTGGCATCTGCACGGCCTGGTGTCCGGTATTCCGGAAACTGACCTCCGGCAATTCCAGCTTAATGAACATCTACCCGCTCACATCCGCCAGGAGCTTATCAAAGGCCACCCAGTATTCCAATGGACAGCCTACGACAAGAAGTTCGGCTTTTGTACCCTCTCGCCCATCCGCTCCACGGATGCGGTCAGCAAGTACATCACCAAGTATGTCACCAAGGAGCTGGGCCACTCGGTCAAGGAGCTGAACGCACACTTGTACTACCGCTCCCAGGGCCTCAAGCAAAAGGAGCTTCTCTACTCCGCTCCCGATTGTGTATTGCCCGACCCGGACTATGCCGGAACATACTCCAAAATCAAGAACGCAACCGCTCCGGAGCAGTTGCTACACTACTTCACCATAGAAGCAAAGGAGGTTGCCTATGACGCTTCGTGAATGGATACCCCAATGGCTCAAAACATACAAGCTCGGCACAATCAAGGAGCATTCCTACCGACAGCTGGAGGTGCTTGTCCGGTATATCCCGGATGAGCTGATGGATATGGAGCTGGACGACATCAAGCCTCTGCACCTGCAGGAATTCGTCAACAAGTTCTCCATCAATGCCTCCAAGTCGTATATGGACAAAATGCGAGGATTGCTCCACGGCCTATTCTCCTCCGCCGTAGAGAACGAGCTGACGGCCCGTGACCCCTCGGCAAAGCTCCGCATCCCCCAAGTGATAGAAAAGCCTCGGGAGAGCTTCACAGAGGCCGAGGTGCGGAAGATTGTAGATTTTGCCTGGGATTACCCTTACCGCCGGATTGCCATTGCCGTGGTCACTCTACTGTTTACCGGAATACGCAGAGGCGAGCTTCTTGGTCTCAAATGGGAGGACATCACCGACAACACCCTATCTATCCGGCGAGGTGTCTACCAGGATGGAAGCACCGCCCTGGTGGAGGACTTCAAGCTAAAGACCTCAACAAGCATCCGCTCTGTTCCGCTTATGGCAGAGGTGGCCTACAGGATATGCTCCCTCCCCCGATATGGTCAATTCGTGTTTTGCACAAAGTCCGGCAAGCTATGGCATCCCCGGAATTTTGACAGAGATTACCACAGCTTCTTCAAGGCATTGCGAGACAAGTATCCGGAAGTCCGTGAATTGTCCCCCCATAGTTGCCGACATACCTTTGCAACCCTCACCCTGGACACCGGCACAGATGTGCGAATCGTGCAACAACTCCTGGGTCATTCAGACATCAAGACAACCGCCCGGTACACTCACCCAAGTATGAATATTATGCAAAAAGCCGTTTCCGGTATGAAAGAGAGCCTATATTCCACCGGTGGCTGACAAATGCTTGCTTTGCTTGACGGAGGCGCTTGACGTGCGGAAGGTCATAGGTTCGAGTCCTATATCGTCCACCAAAAATCCTGAATGCGAAAGCGTTCAGGATTTTTACTTCGGTCAACCAATAATAAAATGGCGTGTTGCTATCGCAGCAACACGCCATTTTTATATGTTATTGTTCTACTGGTTTCTTTTCCTTTTTGAAGTACAGCACATAGATTTCCCAGCCGCAAACAGCCAGCAGAACCGCGATGGTTGCTGCCAGCACGGCAGGACTCATACCGTCTACATCCGGGGTGTCGGCGTTGGCGGTTCCCACCAGGGCAAGGTATCCAAAGCTGTCCGTCCGGAACTGAATCGTGTCGGCAAACATTGTATAGGAAAGGGTGGTGGCTGTTCCGTCGGGGTTGATTCGCACCAGACGCAAGCCTGCATATTCATAGGGCAGCGATGCGGGAATGGACAGTGCGACCGTAGCTTCCCCTTCCAGCGGCAGAGCTATGCTTTCCAGCGCATCCCCGTCAGCTGTCCGCTCATTGGTATACAGCTTCAAATCGAAAATTGCGGCCATTGTATCCCGCCCGTTTTTGCTGAGGATCAGCGCTTCAATGGCTGTTTTGTCGTCCTCGCTGAGAATGCCGGAAACCTCCGTTGCCCGGAAAATCATAGACAAAGAAATGTTGGTGTTTCCGTCTGTGGTAACCGCAACGCCGTTGCCTTGCACATTCGCTTTCTGCATTTGCGTTACCAGCTTGTCAGTGATCACCCTGACCGTCGCGCCGCAGCCGGTACATACGCCTGTTTTTTCGCCGGTTGTATCCACAGTAGCGCTCTTAACGGTGGTCCATTCCTTCACCAAATGGGGAATTTTGGAGATAGCCACGCCTTCCGCCACCAGATCTCCGCAGCCGATACAGTGGGTATTGCCGGTGTAGCCTTCTGCCGCGCAGCCGCCATCAAATGCGTCCCGGATTTCAAGTCCATCGGTGTGATTGCTGGCATCCTCCTCGCCGTAGGTGGCATTGCAGTCGTAACAGACTGCTTTTTCTTTGCAGGTAGCTTTGCCGCCGTAGTGAAGCGCCTGATCCATCACCGTTCCGCAGGCACAGGTGTGCCAGTGGGTAACGCCATCGCTCTCCCACAGGCCGTCCGCATCGGTATGTACCCCGGTGGAAGAGCCTTCGTCGGTGAAGAAAGCCTCTGTGCCCACCTGTCCGCAGACGCAGCTGTAATAGTATAGCGCATCATTGGCGCAGTCGGCAGGGGCTTTCAGCGCAGCTGCGCTGTATATTTTCTGATCAAAAATGTGGGGCTTTTTCTCGGTGGTTGTGCCGCAGTCGGCGCATTGATGCCAGTGGAACTGGGTATCCTGCTGAGAAATGGTAAATTTGTGGGGCGGCTGCTGTCCGTACTCCCTGTTGCAAACGGTACACACGGATTTTTTATCGCAGGTGGCCGGCGCGCCTTGGTGGGGCGCTTTATCCTTCACCGCGGTACAGCCGGGAACCTCACAGCTGTACCAGTGGTCTGTTTCGTCGCCGTAATAAAACGGTGCCCAAATATGGTCCGTGGCATCGCTTCCGTAGGGCTTTCCGCACATCAGACAAATACCGTGCTGGGCGCCATTGAATGTACCGTCGGAGCAGGGCAGCTTTTCCAAAATTTCGTGTTCCAGTATGGTCTCAATTCTCCCTGCGCTGTCCTTAAACAGCTGCTTGCACAGCTTGGCTTCACAGATATAATACTCGTTATTGCCGTCTTCCTGACAGGTTGCAGGCTTTGCCTCTACCTTGGTCAGCTTGTGGCTGCACAGCACCGTTACCTCACATTTCACACTTACCTTACCGGCAGTGGCGGTAATCATAGTGGTGCCAAGACCTTTGGCGGTTACCTTGCCGTTTTTGCTGACTGTGGCAATTTTGGGGTTTGCCGATTTCCATTTTACGGTCTTGGCAGAATTTTCGGAACCGATGGTTGCCACCAGCGTTTTGGAAAGGGTCTTGCCTGCGGCATCGATGGTCAAGGAGGTAGTGTCCAAAGAAAGATCCGCTTCGGGAACGGTGGTCGCCTCTGTGGTAGCCTCCGTGGTAACTTCCGTAGTTGCCTCTGTTGTGGCCTCGGTGGTAGCTTCGGTAGTAGCTTCTGTGGTTTCCTTAGCAGCAAACACAGGAAGTACCAAAACAGCCAAAAGCAACACAGAAATGAGTATGCTCTGAATCCTTTTCATTTGCTACCTCCTTGTGATTTTTCTTCTGTATAGTATACTCCTTTTGAGGCCACAAAGCAAGTACCAGTTTCGCTTTTGTTGCTTATTCTCCCAATGCGCCGAGGATCAAAATCGGCAGATTGTCCCGATAGATTTCTTCAAACTGACTCAGCGGCAGAGGGTTCACGCCCTGCCCCACCTCAATGGTGTAACCCGGCCGGCGAAACTCCTGAATAAACCAGTCCTTATAACCGGCAAAGCCGGACGCGTAAGGCACATCGGCAAGGGTATAGCCACTCTGCTCTGCCATTTTCCGACCCAATTCTTCCGCCCCCGGCACGGTAATATCCGAAAACTGCCAGTAAATCTCCTTTCCCTGGGAATGGTACGCCAGAATCAGCGCCGGGTCAATATACCGGGTGTATTCCGCCAGCGCCCGGGACTCAAACTGGTTCAGCGGCGCGCGGCCCACATAATCCCGGGGCCCCGGCTGGGTGTACCCCTGGGTGAACTTAATTTCTCTGGCTTGCAGCCAACCGGCAGGATACTGCAAATTCAGATCCACCCCCAGCAAATTTGCCTTCCAGCCGTCGGGGAACGAAATTGCCGGATAATTCTCTGCCAAACGGCGCGCCAGATCATACTGAATATTCCCCGCCGGAATAGCGCCCGTTACCAAATCCACCCCATCGGGATTGACCATAGGCACCATATAAATGGTTACCCGTTCCGCCAAGAGTCGGGCATCCCGGTCGTAGATTCTGCCGCCGGACTGGATTGCCTGGGCAAGCTCCTCTGCAAAACGCAGCAAAACATAGGTGGTGATCCATTCATTGGCGTGGTGGGAAGCGGAAAATATCACCTTTCTCGGACCGGTGCCAATCACCAGCGTGGATACCGGCCGCTGAAACGCGGTGGTGGCAATCACCTCTGTGCGGCAGAAGGGATAGGCGCGCACAAGCTCCCCTATGATTCGTTCATTGATGGCGGATGTAATCGGTACATCGGTTTGCACAATGGCCATAAAATCACCTCCCGGTAGTATATGCCGGGAGGCAGCAGTGGGTGTAAAACATCCCCCATAGGGGCTTGCAAGATGACAAAAAATACGCTATGATAAGAAAAACACAAAAAGGAGGTGGGCAATATGGATAAGCACGACCATTCCTATATGCACGCCCACGGCATCGCCCACACTCACGGCCACGTTCACGAAAATCAGAAGGCGGTGATTAACCGGCTGGCTCGCGCCATCGGCCACCTGGAAAAGGTGAAACGCATGGTGGAGGAGGGCACTGACTGCTCGGAGGTGCTGATTCAGCTTGCCGCTGTGCGCTCAGCGCTGGAAAATACCGGCAAGGTAATTTTGAAGGACCATATTCACCACTGTATGGTAGATGCCGTCGCCGCCGGCGATGAGGACGCCATCGACAGCCTGTGCCAGGCTGTGGACAAGTTTATCAAATGAAAAATACCCTGCCTTTTGGCAGGGTATTTTATGCTTTTTTACTTCAAAGCAGCCTTTGCCTTCTCAACCAGAGCGGCGAAAGCAGCGGTGTCCTGGATAGCCATCTCGGACAGGCTCTTGCGGTTCATCTCGATACCGGCCTTCTTCACACCGTTCATAAAGGTGGAGTAGTTCAGACCGTAGGGAGCAACAGCAGCGGACAGACGGGTAATCCACAGTCTGCGGTAGTCGCGCTTTTTCAGCTTGCGGCCAACGTAGGCGTAGTTACCGGACTTCATGACCTGCTGTTTGGCCATCTTAAAGTGTCTGGACTTAGAACCCCAGTAGCCCTTGGCCAGCTTCAGGGTAGCATTTCTTCTCTTGCGCGTCATCATTGCGCCTTTGACTCTTGCCATTTCTCAATATCCTCCTTGGCTTATTTGTAGGGAATCATCTTCTTGACGGCTGCTACGTTGGTCTCGTCAGCGTAGGCAGTGGTGCGAAGACGACGGGTACGCTTCGTATCCTTCTTGGTGA
>JAZRBN010000036.1:0-15712 GCA_045635105.1 Faecousia sp.
CCGGGCAGCCAGGTGGCGTTGCGGATTGACCAGACGCTGACCCAGGATGCCACCGGCACTATGGCGTATCTGGAACTGGAAACCATGGGCATTGACCGGGTAAAGACGGAGCTGAGTGTTGCCTATGTGGACCACAACACCCTGCAATCGGGCTTTGAAAATGCCGACGACCACCGGTACTTGCAGACCGTGGCGGCAAAGTACGGCGTACATTTCTCCCGGCCCGGTAACGGCATCTGCCATCAGGTGCATTTGGAGCGGTTCGGCAAGCCCGGCAAGACCCTCATCGGCTCTGACAGCCATACCCCCACCGGCGGCGGCATTGGTATGCTTGCCTTCGGCGCAGGCGGTCTGGATGTGGCGGTTGCTATGGGCGGCGGCGCTTACTATATCAATATGCCCAAGATGTTCAAGGTGGAGCTGACGGGAAAGCTCAATCCCTATGTAACCGCCAAGGATGTGAGCCTGGAGCTGCTGCGGATTCTGTCTGTTAAGGGCGGCGTGGGCGCTATTATCGAGTGGGGCGGCGAGGGTGTGAAGACCCTGTCCGTGCCGGAGCGGGCTACCATTACCAATATGGGCACTGAGCTGGGCGCTACCACCTCCATCTTCCCTTCTGACGAAACTACCCGGGCGTTTTTGAAGGCCCAGGGCAGAGAAGCGGATTATATTCCGTTATCCAGCGATGCAGATGCAGAATATGACCGGATTATTCCCATTGATTTGTCCGCTTTGAAGCCTATGATTGCCTGCCCCCACAGCCCGGATAATGTGGTGAGCGTGGAGAGTATTGCCGGCACGAAGGTGGACCAGGTCTGTATCGGCTCCTGCACCAATTCTTCTCTTTACGATATGCTGAAAGTTGCCGCTATGCTGAAAGGCAAGACGGTCCATCCCAATGTGAGCCTGTCCATTTCTCCCGGCTCCAAGCAGGTGCTGCGGATGCTGTCGGACTGCGGTGCGCTGAGCGATATTCTCGCCAGCGGCGCAAGAGTGCTGGAATGCGCCTGCGGTCCTTGCATTGGTATGGGCTTCTCTCCCAATTCCGGCGGCGTGAGCCTGCGTACCTTTAACCGGAACTTCCTGGGCCGCAGCGGCACCAAGGACGGTCAGGTTTACTTAGTATCCCCGGAGACTGCTGTGGCGGCTGCGCTGGCAGGTGTGATTGCTGACCCCACCACCTTGGAGCCTATGGCGCCTGTTGTGATGCCGGAGCAGTTTACCATTGACGATTCTGCGGTGCTGGCGCCCCTGCCTGCTGAGGAAGCAAAAACAGCAGAAGTGCTCCGCGGACCGAATATCAAGGAATTCCCCAAGAGCAAGCCCTTTGAGGATACCTTGAATGCCCAGCTGGTATTAAAGGTTGGCGATAATATCACCACCGACCATATTATGCCCGCCGGCGCAAAGATTCTGCCCTACCGCTCCAACATTCCGTTTCTGTCCCAGTTCTGTTTCTCTGTTTGCGATCCGGCATTCCCGGAACGGGCAAAGGCAGCAGGAGATGGCGTGGTGATTGGCGGTAGCAACTACGGTCAAGGCTCTTCCCGTGAGCATGCGGCGCTGGTACCTATGTACTTGGGCATCCGGTGCGTGATTGCCAAGAGCTTCGCCAGAATCCACATTGCCAACCTGATCAACGCAGGCATTCTGCCGCTGACCTTTGCAAATCCTCAGGATTACGATGCCCTCAACGAGGGCAGCCGGTTGTCTTTTAAGAACTTGAAGGCAGGCATTGCAGATGGAACGGTGATTATGACCGACGAAACCACCGGAAAAGAAATTGTACTCACGGGCGAATTCACCCAGCGCCAGCAGCAGATTCTGCTGTGCGGCGGATTACTCAACTATACGAAGGAGAACAGCTGATATGGAAAATCTTCAAAATGCACTGGCGCATTTTCAGTCCCTGTTGGAGGGGCAGTTTAAGCGCCTGGAAACTATGAATAAGCCCAAAAAGGACTTTGCAGCAATGGAAACCGTAACCATCGGCGTCTGCGCCGGCGACGGCATCGGCCCCATTATCACCGGGCAGGCTGTGCGGATTCTGGAACATCTGCTGAAAGAGGAAATTGCTGCCGGTAAGGTGGTTATTAAGATTATCGACGGTCTGACCATTGAAAACCGCCTGGCGGTAAATCAAGCTGTTCCCCAGGATGTGCTGGCGGAAATCAAGACCTGCGATGTGCTGCTGAAAGGTCCTACCACCACACCCAACGGCGGTACCATGGGCAGCGCCAATGTAACGCTGCGCCGGGAGCTGGACCTGTACGCCAATGTCCGTCCGGTGTGCATTCCCGAATTGGGCATTGACTGGGTGTTCTACCGTGAAAATACCGAGGGCGAGTATGTGCTGGGCAGCCAGGGTATTGATCTGCCGGGTATGGCTGTGGACTTTAAGGTTACCACCGATGCCGGCACCAAGCGCATTGCCCGCGCCGCCTTTGACTATGCCAAGCAGAACGGCAAGAACAAGGTTACCGTGGTTACCAAGGCCAATATTATGAAAAAGACCGACGGCAAGTTCTCCGATCTGTGCAAAGAGGTAGCGCAGGAGTATCCCGGCATTGAAACTGAGGAGTACTACATCGACATTATGACTGCAAAGCTGCTGGACGAGCGGGTGCGCAGCCAGTTCCAGGTGTTCGTGCTGCCTAATCTCTACGGCGATATTATCACCGATGAGGCTGCCCAGTTGCAGGGCGGTGTAGGCTCTGCCGGCAGCGCTAATATCGGCGACCAGTACGCCATGTTCGAGGCCATCCACGGTTCTGCTCCCAGAATGCTGGAACGGGGTATGGGCGATTACGCCAACCCGGACAGTATTATCAAGGCCGGCGCAATGCTGCTGCGCCACATTGGCAGAACCGATGCTGCTGCCAAGCTGGAAAATGCGCTGGAAAATTGCCCGGTGGCAGTTACCGGTAAGGTAGACGGTCCTACCGCCGCGGAATATACCGATGCATTGCTTGCTATGCTGTAATAGGCAAAAGGCTTCCCCTTTGCGGGAAGCCTTTTTGGGTTGCATTTTGCGACATAATGTGCTACTATTTATATATCCTAAAAAGGGAGGTACTTACTATGGGTAATGAATTTTTTGTTCCCGGTTATGAAGATGAATTTATGATGGGCGCGGAAGCAGCCGGCGCCGGCGTATTGGGCGTTATCTTCGCTATTTACGGATTGGTAATCCTGCTTTCTCTGGCGTTTTCTACGGCGGTTTATATCCTGCACAGCCTGGGCCTTTACACCATCGGCACCCGCCGCGGCATCCGCAACAGCTGGCTGGCTTGGGTGCCTGTGGGTAATCTCTGGCTGCTGGGCAGCATTTCCGACCAGTATCAGTATGTGGTCAAGGGCAAGGTGAAGAATCGCCGCAAGGTGCTGCTGGGACTGAGTATTGCGTACGCTTTGGTGTATGTGGTTTGGTTCGTCGCTTTGATGGCAAGCATTGTTTTTGTGGCGGGAGATCCTTATGTTACAGGCGGCGCAGGCGCAATTATGATAATGATTTTAAGCGCCGTAGCAGTGCTGATTGTTGCCCTTATCCTATTGGTATTTGAGTATATTTGTTATTACGATTTGTTCTGCTCCTGTGAGCGGAATAACGGCGCGCTGTATTTGATTCTGTCCATTGTGTTCGTGGTGGTGCTGCCGTTCTTGGTATTTGCCTGCCGGAAGAAGGATGGCGGTATGCCCCCCAGAAAGCAGCCTGCTCAGCCGGTGATTGAACCTGTGGTAGAACCCATTGTAGAGCCTACCGTAGAACCGGTTGCCGAGGGCTTCGCCCAGCCGGAAGAATTTGAAGAATAACATAAAAAAGCACTGTGATGCAATCACAGTGCTTTTTCTTTGCTGAAAAACCGCTTCATACACAGCAGTACGCCGATGCCCAGCAAGGGAAACAGCATGGCAACCAGCATACCGGCTTTCATACCGATTTGCTCGGGTGTAAGGGAGAGTCGTAGACCCAGCCGGGCTGCCCAGCTGCTGGCAGCAACCGTATCCACAATAATGCCCATACCCTGGGGCGCAACCGATGCGCCGAAATCGCCGCCGGCTGCCATTAGCGCGTAGGCGGCAACGCCGGGATTGGGGAATTTTTCTTCCATCAGAATCAGCGTGCCGGGCCACAGCATAGAGGTGCAGATGCCGGTAATCACGCAGGCGACCACACACAAACCTAAATTGGAGGATAGCCCCACCGTTAAGTAACATATTGCCGATCCCACCATACCAAACATCAGCACCGGGAAAATGCGTTTTCCCCACCGGGCGTACACCGTTCGGGTCAGCGCCAGCACCAGTGCGTAGGCGGTAAGACCCAAGGTGTCGCTGGTAAGCTTTGGCAGTTGCAGCGCTTTTTCCATAAAAACGGAAATCCAGTTGGTCATAGTGTTTTCCGCGGCGCTGCCCAGAAAAATGCACACCATACACAGCATAAGGGCTGTGCTTTTTCGTTTTGCAGAGCTTTTGGAGGACGGCTCGTTCACTGTAATCTCCGGCAGGGGAGATGTGCAGAACAGCGCAAAGGCAATGAGGGGCAGGATTGCCCACAGAAGGGTCAGATACATCCAGTTTTCCGTACCGAATACCCACAAAAATAATGTGCTCAGCAGCGCCACAATGGCAATTCCGTAGCCGTACAGAGAGTGCAGCGCGCTCATATCACGCTCCGGATTGTCCGACGGCAAGGCTGCCACCGTGGGACTGATTAGCACCTCGCAAAGACCGGCAGATACAGAAAACACAAAGGTTCCCAGTACCAGCGCAGGATAGGCAAAGCTGGGAAACAGCCACGGCACTACTGCATAAATGATAAGTCCCAACGCGGTGAGCAGGGGCATAGCCCGAATGGTCTTGTGAATGTTAAACAGCCGGGAGAAAAAAGAAAAAATCAAATCAATGCTCAGCTGGGTGCAGAAATTTACCAGCACCAGCGTACCCAGCAATGTGTAGGAGATGCCGTACATCTGCCGGAAAGTGGCAAAGAGGATGGGCGGCAGCACAAATACCGGCGCTAAGGCAGGATAGGTGAAAAAACAGGCAAATTTTGTTCTTTTGAAGTGTTTCATTGGTGTGTTCTCCCTCATTTACCGAACAGCGGCCGCGCCACGCGCTTATAAAGCAGGAGGGTGAGAACGGAAACGGAAACACCTTTTATCAGATTCAAAGGCGCTACCGCCAGCAGAACAAAGGTTTGCAGGGAGGTAATGCTGCTGTTGACCTTGCTGCCCATAGCGATAATGGCGTCCAGGGGCAGGCCGTACAGCTGGGAGAATTTAGGCAGCAGATAGATGGCATTGAACAGACTGCCAAAAACCGTCAGCACAGCGGTACCCGTTACCAGTCCCCACAGGGCGCTGGCGCGGATCTTCCTGGTGTGATAAAGGATGGCGGCGGGCAGAACCAGGCTGCACCCCACAGCGAAATTGGCAAAATCTCCCACAAAGGCGGTGCTGGTGCCTTTCAGCAGCAGTTTCAGCAGAATTTTCAATGCCTGGCAGGATACGGCGGCGGACGGTCCTAAGTAGAAGCCGCACAGCATCACCGGCAATTCGGAAAAGTCCAGCTTATAGAATTCCGGCGCCAGAAACAGCAGGGGAAAGTCCAGCATATGCAGCACTGCCGCAATGGCAGAGCAGATGGCGATGATGCAAATTCGCCGGGTAGGGGAGATGCTGCGAACAGCCGGTAGAAACCGCTCTGCAATCCGGGCAAGCACCGTAAGCGCCGCAATAATACCGCCGCAGCCCAGCACAAACAGGACATTCTCCTGCAACGCATTCCAAAATTCTGCCATATAACCACCTCATAAAAAAATACCCCGGGCAGAATATACCCAGGGCATAAAATCAGCATAAAGCCATCTTCTTCCATCCTGACTGTACAGTCGGTATCGGAATTGCACCGATTCAGCGCCCAAGCGCTCGCGGACTATCACCGCCGGTCGGGGATTTCACCCTGCCCTGAAGACGTGTATTCAGTTACCGACAGAATAGCACAATCGGCTTTGCTTGTCAAGGCAGGAATCCTGTGCTACAATAAAAGAAATTATTCTGCCTGCGGCGCAGTGGTTTCCGGAATGGTCTGCTGCTCACCGGCGCGTTTGGTCAGCGCCTGCATAGTGCCCTTGGCGGCTGTGTCGGTAATGTCGCCGCCGATGATCTCGTTTTTATAAATCAGCACTGTGGCATACACCGGCTCGGTGGCGCCGGGGAAGTTATTCACCTTATATACATAGCGCATAACGGTTTTGCCTGCGTATTGGGTCAGATCGTATCCAGCGCTTTTTTGCAGATCGTTATA
The DNA here is from genome assembly GCA_045635105.1 of Faecousia sp. Taxonomy (GTDB): domain Bacteria; phylum Bacillota; class Clostridia; order Oscillospirales; family Oscillospiraceae; genus Faecousia. The sequence goes on from JAZRBN010000036.1 coordinate 6,310, forward strand.
GCGGGTGAATACCTGATTCTGCTCCTGGGGAATCCGTACCTGCCCGGACTCTACCGGGGATGCGCTGACCTCCCAGCCAAGGTTTTTCAGGAATTCTACCCGTCCGTCGTTGCCGGATACCGACGGGGCGGCAGTGGGCGCTGAGCCGTTTCCGCCGCTCAGCAGCACAATCAGCGCCACAATGACGGCGGCCACCGCAGCCAGGGCCGCGATGACTTTTTTGATATCGACCTTTGCGGTCATAATCATCATAATAAATCCCTCCTGTTGCAAATTCACACTACATCGTATTCAATTGCCTTGGAGGGTAGAACGGAGAAGTATGGAACGGTTGGACAAATTCCTGTGCGATTGCGGCATAGGCACCCGCAGTCAGGTGAAAAACATCCTGAAAGCCGGACGGGTAACCCTGGACGGCAGCGTTACTCGGGACGGCAGCCAAAAGCTCAATCCGGAAACCCAAATTGTCTGTCTGGACGGGGCTGCAATAAAGCGCCGGGGCAGGGTAGTGGTGCTGCTGAACAAGCCGGCAGGCTATATCACCGCCACGGAGGACAGGCAGGATAAGACGGTGATGGAGCTGCTGCCGGCAGAGTACCGGCATTTGGATTTGAAACCCGTTGGCAGGCTGGATAAAGCCACCGAGGGACTGCTCCTGCTGACCAATGACGGGGATTTGCTGCACAGACTGATTTCTCCCAAAAAGCAAGTGCCAAAGCGCTACTATGCCCGCCACGAGGGGTTTGCCGGTGAAGCCGATATAGATGCCTTTGCATCGGGACTGACGTTGGCAGACGGGACGGTCTGCCTGCCCGCCGTTTTGGAGCCAATCGGTCCCGGGGAGAGCTATGTTACCCTTTGCGAGGGTAAGTACCATCAGGTGCGGCGGATGCTGGCAAGCCGGGGTATGCCCGTAACCTACCTGGAACGGCAGCAGGAGGGCGCGCTGACTTTGGGGGATTTGCCCAGAGGGCAGGCGCGGGAGCTGACGGAGGCAGAGGTGCGCCAATTGGAAGATATAGCAAAATGACGAAAGAAAACGGGAAAAATAAGTAGTTACAATGCTTTTTCCTTGCCCGTAAGGCAAAATTATCGGTATATTGCCTAAAAAAAGAAAGGTTTTTTGCAATAAAATGTCAAAAAGGACTTGCAAAATGTGCAAATTCAATATATAATAACAAGGCATTTTGTGAAATCCGCATTTGTGCAATATTATTAGGAGGCTCGGAAAAATGGCGAACAGTGTTTTTCAGGGTGTAATGCAACAATTAAAAGATGTGTCCGACCGTGTGTTCGGTGTCATTGACAGCGACGGCTGCGTGGTTTCCTGCACGGATCCTTCTCTTTTGGGTGAGCGCTGGCCTGAGGCTGCGCTGAAAATTGCAGGCGGCGGCGACCGGAATGTTACATTTGGCCAAAAGACCTTCCGGGCGATTCTCAACAGTATGAACCTGTTTGAGTATGCTGCGTTTTGCTCCGGTGATGATGAGCAGGCGAAGCTGCTTTGCAATTTGGCATATATCGCCCTGTACGATGCTGAGTGCTATTATGAGGAAAAGCATGACCGGGGCACCTTTGTGAAGAATATTATTATGGACAATATTCTGCCTGGTGATATTTATATCCGCGCCAAGGAGTTGCATTTTGCCACCGATGCCCCCCGGGCGGTATTTCTGGTGCGGCAGGTGGGTCGCAGCGATGTGGCAACCGTGGATGTATTGGCCGGTCTGTTCCCGGATAAGATGCAGGACTTTGTGCTGAGCATCAATGAAACGGATATTGCCGTAATCAAGCAGCTCAGCGAGGAGGCTTCTCCCGAGGCATTGGAAAAGCTCGCCCGCAATGTGGAGGAAACGCTGAAAAACGAGCTGCACATCAAATCTATTATCGGCATCGGCACTGTGGCCTGTCATCTGCGTGAGCTGGCGGATTCCTATAAGGAAGCGCAGACCGCCATTGATGTGGGCAAGGTGTTTGATACAGAAAAGAGCATTATCAATTATGAAAACTTGGGTATCGGCCGTCTGATTTATCAGCTGCCTACCACCCTTTGCGATATTTTCCTCACTGAGGTGTTCAAGAAGAGCTCCATTGATGCGCTGGACCAGGAGACCCTGTTTACCATCAATAAATTCTTCGAGAACAATCTGAATGTGTCGGAGACCTCCCGGAAGCTGTTTGTCCACCGCAATACCCTGGTGTATCGCTTGGAGAAGATCAAAAAGCTCACGGGACTGGATTTGCGTCAGTTTGACCACGCCATTGTATTTAAGGTGGCGCTGATGGTGCGCAAGTATCTGTCCTCCCGGGAAACCAGATAATTTGCTGAAATTAAGCCGCACAGTTTTTGTGCGGCTTAAAGTTCTGTATCCCCTAAGTGAAAAATGTGGGATTTTCCGTCTTATTTTCCCTTTTCCAGTATTTTTCAGAGGCTGTTCATTGACAACGCCCTTACAATGTGTTACAATTTGGTTACATTAATTGCTTGGAGAAAGAACGATGATTGAGTTTACCAACGTAACAAAATCCTATTCTGTCGGTACCCACGCTCTGCGTGGTGTTTCTATGCAAATTGAAGACGGTGAGTTTGCTTTTTTGGTTGGACCTTCCGGTTCCGGTAAGTCCACCATTATTAAGCTGATTACCGGTGAGTTGAAGCCTACTTCCGGTACTGTGCACGTCAACGGCTATTCCTTGGAGCGGATTCGCAAGCGTGAAATTCCCTACCTGCGCCGCACCGTGGGCGTGGTGTTTCAGGATTTCCGCCTGATTGACACCAAGACCGTTTATGACAATGTGGCATTTGCCATCCGCGCCATCGGCGCCCGGGAACGGGAGATTCGGGAGCGGGTTCCTTACATATTGGAGCTGGTTGGCCTGGAAACCAAGAGCCGCCGCCACCCCACGGAGCTCTCCGGTGGTGAGCAGCAGCGTTTGGCAATTGCAAGAGCCTTGGTGAACAATCCTTCTACCATTATTGCCGACGAGCCCACCGGTAACTTAGATCCCGCCCGGTCCCTGGAAATTATGAGCCTGTTGCAGGAAATCAACAACCTGGGTACTACCATGCTGGTGGTTACCCACGAACGGGATCTGGTGGAACGGTTCGGCAAGCGTGTCATCGCCATTAACGAGGGCGTTGTGGTGCATGACGGAATGGATGGGTATTACAGAGTATGAGGATAACAAATCTTGGTTATTTGATAAAAGAGGGCATCCGGGGGATTTTTCTCCACGGCTTTATGTCCGTTGCCGCTGTGGTAGTTACGGTGGCGTGTTTGCTGATTGTGGGCAGCTTTTCCAGCCTGGTTTACAATGTGAATCTGATGGTCCAGGATCTGAACAAGACCAATGAAGTGCTGGCGTATGTGGACAGCAGCTTGTCTGACGCAGAGGCCAGAAGCATCGGCACCAAAATCAATCAGATTCAAAATGTCTATAAGGCAGAGTTTAAGTCCCGGGAGACGGCGCTGGAAGAATTCATTGCCGACCACCAGGATGACCCCGCCTTTGGCGGTCTGGTTCCCTCTGACCTGCGCCACCGGTATGTGGTGGTGCTGGAAGACAATCAGCTGATGGAGGATACCGTAGCGAAGCTGGAAAGCGTTCCCGGCATCGTGAAGGTCAATGCCGCCTTTGAGATGGCAGAGGGCTTTATTACCTTGCAAAATGTGCTGCACATTGCGTCCATTACGGTAATTTTTGTGCTGCTGATTGTGAGCCTTTTGATTATTTCCAACACGGTCAAACTGGCAATGTATGACCGGAAAGAGGAGATCTCCATTATGAAAATGGTAGGCGCTACCAACGGTTTTATCCGCCTGCCCTTTGTGGTGGAGGGTTTTATCCTGGGTATGCTCAGCGCAACCATCGCCTTCTTCCTGGAATGGGCGATGTACAATGTGCTGGTAACCCGTCTGGCAGAGGTGGATACCTTGAAGCTGTTCAGCTTCGTACCCTTTGCCGAGCTGTTGCAGCCTATGGTGGCAACCTTTGCCTTTGCCGGCCTGTTTGTGGGCGTGGTGGGCAGCTGGACGTCTATCCGTAAGTTTATGGATGTTTAACCCCTGTTTAAGGAGAACATAATGAGAAACAGAAAATTTTGGGTGAGCTTGCTGGCTGGCTTTTTGGCAGCGCTGATGATTTTCGGCCTGATTGCCAGTGTGATTCCCACCCGTGCCAGCGCGGAAAAATCCTCCGCGGAAATCAAGGAAGAAATCAACGAGCTGGAAGAACTGCAAAAAGAGAATAGAGAAGAAATCTCCAAACTGAAAGAGCAGATGTCTGATAATCTGGACAAGATGGAAGACATCGTCGCCCAAAAGAACAATATTGACCAGCAGATATTTTTGCTGTATCAGCAGATTCAGAACCTGTCCAAGCAGATTACCGCATACAGCGAGTTGATCGCGGATAAGCAGGCGGAGCTGGACGCGGCAACGGAGCGCTGGCAGACACTGAGCGAGCAGTATAAAGAACGCATTCGCGCTATGGAAGAGGACGGCAAGCTGTCTTACTGGTCTGTGCTGTTTAAGGCCAACAGCTTTTCGGATTTGCTGGACCGGCTGAATATGATTGAGGAAATTGCAGCCTCTGACCAGCGCCGGCTGAAAGAGCTGAACGAAGCCTCCCAGGAGGTTGCCCAGGCAAAAGCCGACCTGGAAGCGGAAAAGACAGAGCTGGAAGCCAGCAAAGCAGAGCTGGAAGAATCCTATGCAGAGCTGGAAGAAGCCCGCAAAGAGGCAGATGAGCTGCTGAAACAGCTGATCGCCACCGGAGATGAGTATCAGGCGCTGCTTGACGAGGCAGAGAAGAAGGAAAGCGAAACCGCCGGCCAGCTTGACGAACTGGAATATGCCTATGATGAGGCGAAGGAACGGGAATACCAGGAATGGCTGGAATCCCAAAAGCCTGTGGTCAACACCCCTCCGACCAATGTGGTGGACGGTGTTACCTGGCTGCTGCCTATCAACTACACCTATTTTTCCAGCCCCTTCGGTTACCGGATCCATCCCATTTACGGAGACTGGCGGTTCCATTACGGCGTTGACCTTTCCGCCCCTCAGGGCACAGAGATTTATGCCACCCGGGGCGGTGTGGTTACCAGCGCTACCTATGACGGCAGCGGCGGCGGCTACTATGTGGCCATTAACCATCTGGACGGCTTTGTTACCAAATACCTGCATATGACCCACTTTATTGTATCCCCCGGTCAGTATGTCAGCGCCGGTCAGGTGATCGGTTACTGTGGCTCTACCGGCGCATCCACCGGACCGCACCTGCATTTCAGCGTTTACTATAACGGCGTGGCGGTGAACCCCGCAAATTACATTAACATCGCATAATCTGTGTGCTCGGTAGTGAGCGGAAATATGATTTTTGAGGTGAATCAGGGAATGAATGAGACATCACTTTGGCAAAGGCTCTCCCGTGTAGGACGGAGAATTGGCCGTATTTGGAGAGAGTTTGCAGGCGCTTGTCGGCACAATGCCTCTATGTGGAGGCGTTATACGCGGAAGATTCTGCCCTATGTGCTGGTGGCAATTTTAGCCTCTGCGCTTACGGTAACGGCATTCGGCATCCAGAATATCAATGTGAAAAGCCTGGCGGCTGAAAAGGACGCGCTGGAAGAGAGCAAACAATCCTTGGAACAGGCGCTGACTGATACAGAAGACCTTCTGAATCAGATGTTGATTCTCAATCGGGATTTGCAGACCCTTCTGGAAGAAGCCAAGCGTGAGGAAGTGGTGGTTACCGATAAAATTGACGAATTGAAGGACACCTACGAAAACGCAGAGCAGAGTGCCTTGCAGCACTGGGTTGTTCCTATGAAGTACACTATGTGTACCAGTGGCTTTGGCTACCGCTATCATCCCGTGGAGGGAGAAGGGAAATTCCATTCCGGCGTGGATTTGGCGGCGCCGGCAGGCACGCCCATTGTTGCCAGCCGCGGGGGACGGGTCATTGCGGCTACTTATGATGATTCTGCCGGAAACTATGTGGACATTGACCACGGCGATGGCTTTGTAACCCGCTATATGCATATGTCCCGTTCCATCGTTTCCACCGGCCAGGTGCTGTTAACCGGACAGGTGATTGGCTACTGCGGCGATACCGGTAAAGTAACCGGTGTACACCTGCATTTTGGTGTCTATTACAACGGTGAAGCTGTTGACCCTGCCAAGTATATGGATATATAATGCTCTCCCACAGCCCTTTTTTGGGCTGTGGGAACTTTCCTTGTTATTGGAGTGATTGTTATGGAGAAAAAATGGCTGAAAATTTTGGGAAGGAGTCTTTCCTATGTGCTGGTGGCGGCAGTGGCAGCTGCCCTTGCCCTTGTGCTGTGGGGCGAGAGAAATACCAAATATAAAGAGCTGGAAACGATTATTGATAACTATTTTGTTGGCCAGGCGGATATGGATAAGGTCCGGGATGCAGCAGCCGGCGCTATGATTGATGCGCTGGGGGATCGTTGGAGCTATTATATCCCCGCCGACGAAATGGCCGCTTACGAAGAGAATAAAAAGAATGCTTATGTGGGCGTGGGTATCACCATTTCCGTCCGTGAAGACGGTCAGGGTCTGGATATTATTGAGGTTGCCCCCGGCGGCTCTGCCCAGGAGGGCGGTATCCTGCCCGGCGATGTACTGGTGGAAGTGGAGGGGCAGTCCATCATCGGTATGACCACAGGGGAAGTCAAGACAATGGTGCAGGGCGAAGAGGGTACATCTGTATCTGTTGGCATTCTGCGGAACGGGGAGAAAAAGAACTTCTCCTTGGAGCGCCGCACCATCAAGGTGGCGGTTGCCACAGGGCAGCTGTTGAATGACGGCATCGGCTATGTACGGATCGTGAATTTCAATGCGGGTTGCGCTGAGGAAACCTTGAAAATTGTGGAGGATTTGCAATCTCAGGGAGCAAAAAAGCTGATTTTTGATGTGCGCAATAACCCCGGCGGCTATGTCCACGAAATGATTGATGTGCTGGATTTCTTGCTGCCGGAGGGCGTTTTGTTCCGGGAAGTGAATTACCGGGGGATGGAGAACACAAGGCAGTCGGATGCAAGCTGCCTGAAAGTGCCTATGGCTGTGCTGGTAAACGGCGACAGCTATTCCGCAGCGGAGTTTTTTGCCGCTGCCTTGCAGGAATATGACTGGGCAACGGTGGTGGGTCAGCCCACAACCGGTAAGGGCCATTATCAGAACACACTGCCTCTGTCCGATGGCTCTGCGGTGAACTTATCCACCGGAAAATACTTTACCCCCAACGGTGTAAATTTGACGGAAACAGGCGGTATTGTGCCGGATGTGCCGGTTGAGGTGGACGAAGAAACCGCCGCGCTGATTTATTCTCAGATGATTTCCGCGGAAGAAGACCCCCAAATTCAGGCGGCAGTCCAAAGCCTTTTGGAAACAGATGGATAAAATGTGGGGAAAGCCGGAAAAAATATTGACTTGCAAGGGTTTTTCTCCTATAATATTTGCAGCTTTTGAAAGTTTTGCGTAAGAAAGGACTAGTGTTTTATGGCAAAAGAATTTAAGATTACCAGTTTGCGGCTTGCTGACCTGGAAAAGGAACTGAATTATCTGAAAACCACCCGTGAGCGTGAGATCGCTGCAATGATTGCAGAGGCCCGTTCCTATGGCGACTTGTCTGAAAACTCCGAATATGATGCCGCCAAGAATGAGCAGGCAAAACTCTATGGTCGCATTGCCGAGATTGAGGATATTTTGTCCCACGCGGTGATTATTGAGGACGAAAATGAAGCCTCCGGTCTGGTGGGTTTGGGCTGCACCGTTACTGTGGAAGACGAAAACGGCAAAAAGACTTCTTATAGAATTACCGGCTCTCAGGAAGCCAATCCTATGGAGTTTAAGCTTTCTGATGATTCTCCCTTTGGCCGCGCTGTGGTAGGTAAGGCTATCGGTGATACCTTTACCGTCAATGCGCCCTCCGGCTCTTACACCATGAAGGTGCTGGACATTGCACGCGAGGGATAAGCTATGGCAAAGTTTGTACCGCAGGCAGAATTGCCTGTATCTGAGCAGGCGCAGATTCGCCGGGAAAAGCTGGCGGCGCTGCAAGCCGAGGGCCGCGACCCCTTTGTGCAGACCAAGTTTGATTTTAACACCGATTCTGCCGCCATTAAGGCGGATTACGATGCTTTTGAGGGCAAGTCCGTCCGTGTAGCTGGCCGTCTTATGAGCAAGCGTGGACAGGGTAAGGTGATGTTCTGCGATTTGCAGGACTGCACCGGCCGTATCCAGCTGTTTGTGAAGATTGACGAGCTGGGCGAAGAGGAATATAACCGCTTCAAGAAGAACGATATCGGCGATATTCTGGGCGTTGAGGGCGAAGTGTTCAAGACCAAGACCGAGGAGATTTCCATTCGGGCAAAGTCTGTGGTTTTGCTGAGTAAGTCCCTGCTGCCCCTGCCTGAAAAGTACCACGGCCTGACAGATAAGGAAATGCGCTTCCGTCAGCGCTATGTGGATTTGATGGTCAATCCCGAGGTGAAGCAGAACTTTGTGATTCGTTCTAAGTTCATCAAGTTTATGCGCAATTACCTGGACAATATGAACTATATCGAGGTGGAGACCCCGGTGCTGAATACCATCGCCGGTGGCGCCGCTGCCCGTCCCTTTGTTACCCACCACAACACCCTGGACATTGATATGTATATGCGGATCGCCACGGAGCTTCCCTTGAAGCGGCTGATTATCGGCGGTATGGACCGGGTGTATGAAATTGGAAGAATCTTCCGCAACGAGGGTATGGACCCTAAGCACAATCCGGAGTTTACCTCTGTGGAGCTGTACCAGGCTTACGCGGATTTCCACGATATGATGGACATTGCCGAGGGCATTATCTCCGGCGCAGCCAAGGAAATCCTGGGTACTTATGAAGTGGATTGGATGGGTGAGCATATCGACCTGACCCCCGGCTGGCGCCGTATGACCATGGTAGAGGCTGTTAAGGAGTATGTGGGTATCGATTTTGGCGCCATTACCGACGATGCCGAGGCTGTGGCCGCTGCCAAGGCAAAGGGCGTGGAGCTTGCCGATGCTGCGGAAAAGACCTGGGGCAATGCCCTGTATGCCTGCTTCGACCAAAAGGTTGAGGAGCATCTGATTCAGCCTACATTTATTACAATGTACCCCGTGGAAGTATCCCCGCTGACCAAACGGTCTCCGCTGGACAGCCGGCTTACCGAGCGGTTTGAGCTGTTTATCTGCCACAGCGAGCTGGCAAACGCTTACTCTGAGCTGAACGACCCCATTGACCAGCGCGCTCGCTTTATGAAGCAGGTGGAGCAGCGGGAGCGTGGCGACGATGAGACTGAAATGCTGGACGAGGACTTCCTCAACGCAATGGAGTACGGTATGCCTCCTACGGGCGG
>JAZRBN010000037.1:0-10077 GCA_045635105.1 Faecousia sp.
CGTGCAGATACATTCGCGCTGCAGATATCCCCTTCCGCCAGCTGCAGGCAGCTGATCGCAGTTCGTTTTGCGTCCAGGCACAGAAGATACACCTCTTCGTTGCGCTTTCCGCTGAGCATTGCCATCAGAAGTTCTGCGCAATCCTCCACATTCTTCATTTCTTTTCCCTTGGCGGTAAGACTCTGGTTGTAGTACCGATAGCTGCTACGGATCAGCTTCAGAAGCACAGCAGATCGGTGACCCATCCCCTCCACCTTTTCCAGCTCCTCGGGACTTGCCTCCAGCACTGCAGCCAGCGAGCCGAAGTGGTCCAGCAATTTATGGGCAATGGGGTTGGTATCTTTCCGGGGAATGCAGTAAAAGAGCAAAAGCTCCAGTACATACAGCTCATCAAAATTATCCAGACCTTCCCGGCGGAATCTGTCCTTAAGCCGTTGTCTGTGACCCTCATGAATCGACATATTTTCACTCCATTCGTGGATTTTTCTTGCTATTTTGAAAAGAATTCGTTAGAATAGGATTGATGTATGAATAAATGATAGATTTTCCCACTTCTACACAAGCTATGGCAGGAGGAGAAGCGATATGGAAACTGAAAATTTGATGTTCCCGTGGTTAAATCTGGTGGATCGTCCTGCATTTTGCGTAAAAGACGGAGTCATTGTGGCGCTGAATGCCGCCGCAGAAGGCCGTATGCTGCGAATCGGTATGGATGTGCGGGAAATCGTAACAGAGCATCGCGATGCTTATGCGGAATTTGAAAACGGCTGCCTGTATCTGACCGTTCAGGTGGGCGGACTTCCCTGCAATGCAGGCGTTGCCCGCACCCGGGACTGCGATATATTTTTTATTATGCAGGATAGCGACGACGACCAGCTGCAAGCCCTTGCGCTGGCTGCCCAGCAGCTACGAATCCCACTGTCCAATGTGATGACGGTTACCGACCGTATGCTGTCCGATTTAACCGATGCCGACGGGACCGTCCGGCAGCACGCCAATCAGCTGAACCACAGCTTATTCCAGCTTCTGCGGGTGATCAGCAATATGTCCGATGCCGGCAGCTACGGCAATTCCCAGCTTAACGGCATGCAGACTACCGACCTGGTTTCCGTGATCGATGAAATTATAGAAAAAGCGCAAACCTTTGCAGCCAACACCGGCATTCAGATTTCCTATACCGGTCCTAATCATTCCGTATTTGGGCTTGCCAACAGCGAAAAGCTGGAACGGGCGGTGTACAACCTGCTGTCCAACGCGCTGAAATTCTCCCCTGCCGGCAGCACAGTGGATGTGAAGCTGACCCGCAGCGGAAATCTCCTTAGCTTAACGGTATGCAATTTCAACACAGAGCCGGTGGATGACCACAGCTTTTGGAGCCGTTACCGCCGGGAACCTGCCATTGAGGACAGCCGTTACGGCTTAGGTCTTGGTATGACGCTTATTAGCGCCACCGCGTCTGCCCACGGAGGCACTGTCCTTGTGGACCACCCCAGCCCCAACGAAACCCGGGTTACTATGACACTTGCCATTGTAAACGGACAGGCAAACGCTGTCAGCTCCCCCGTTATCCGCATCGGCGACTATGCCGGCGGTCGGGACAAGGCTCTGCTGGAACTATCCGAAATTCTGCCCACCGATTCCTACGAAAATATCAATTGATCCGCTCCCTGCCTGATTTCAGGCAGGGATTTTTTTACAGATACCGTTTCAAATACGCGCCGGTATAGCTGCCCTCTACCTGGGCGACCTCCTCCGGTGTGCCGGTGGCAACCACATAGCCGCCGCCATCGCCGCCCTCAGGTCCCAGGTCGATAATATGGTCGGCAGTTTTGATCACATCCAGATTATGCTCAATCACCAGTACCGTATTGCCGGCATCCACCAGCTGTTTGAGTACTTCAATCAGCTTATGCACATCTGCCGAGTGCAAACCCGTGGTAGGCTCGTCCAAAATATAGATGGTGCGACCGGTGGAAACCCTTGCCAGCTCTGTTGCCAGCTTCACCCGCTGGGCCTCACCGCCGGAGAGGGTTGTGCTGGACTGGCCCAGCTTCACATAACCAAGGCCAACCTCCACAAGGGTTTGGATCTTCCTGTGGATTTTCGGCAGATTCTCGAAGAATGCCATTGCCTCCTCTGCCGTCATATCCAGCACCTGGGCGATATTTTTGCCCTTGTACTGCACTTCCAGCGTCTCCCGGTTATACCGCTGACCGCGGCACACCTCACAGGGTACATACACATCTGCCAAAAAGTGCATTTCAATTTTCACCAGACCGTCGCCGTTACAAGCCTCGCACCGGCCGCCCTTCACATTAAAGGAGAACCGGCCCGGTCCGTAGCCGCGGATTTTAGCATCGGAAGTAGCGGCAAACAAATCCCGGATATCGTTAAACACGCCGGTATAGGTGGCAGGATTGGAACGGGGTGTGCGGCCAATGGGGCTCTGATCAATGTCAATTACCTTATCCAAATGCTCCATACCCACAACACAGCGGCAGGCGCCGGGACGGGTACGGGCGTGATTCAGTTTTCCCAGCAATGTCTTATTCAAAACCTCATTTACAAGGCTGGACTTGCCGGAGCCGGACACGCCGGTTACGCAGGTCAGCGTTCCCAGGGGAATGGACACATCCACTTCCTTTAAGTTATTTTCCGTTGCCCCTTGAATCGTTAAGAATTTTCCGTTTCCCCGGCGTCTTGCTGAGGGTACAGGAATCTTCTTTACGCCCGTTAGGTACTGACCGGTAACGGAACGGGGTTCTTTGCAGATATCCTCCAAAGTGCCCGCAGCGACAATTTCACCGCCGTGGCAGCCGGCCCCAGGGCCTACATCCACAATATAATCCGCTGCGCGCATCGTATCTTCGTCGTGTTCCACCACAATCAGGGTATTGCCCAAATCCCGCAGCCGTTTCAAAGTTGCCAGCAGCTTATCATTATCCCGCTGGTGAAGTCCAATGGACGGCTCGTCCAAAATATACAAAACGCCCATTAAGGATGAACCGATTTGCGTGGCCAGCCGGATCCGCTGGCTCTCGCCACCGGACAGCGTGCCGGAGGCCCGGGACAAGGTCAGATACTGCAAGCCCACATCCTGCAAAAAGCGAAGGCGGGCTTGAATCTCTCGGACAATCTGCGCCGCGATCATTGCCATATTCCCCTCCAAATGGAGATTGTCCATAAATTCCAGTGCCTGGCCGATGCTCATACGGCAGAAATCCATAATGCCGATACCGCCTACGGTAACCGCCCGTGCAATTTCGGACAGTCTGTCCCCGCCACATTCGGGACAGGGCGCTGTTGCCATACATTCCTCCAGCTCTTTCCGGGCAGCGTCGGACTGGGTTTCCCGGTAGCGACGGCTGATATTATTCAAAATTCCCTCAAAGGGCTGTTCCAGAACGCCCATACCGCTTCCCCGGTTATAGGTCATTCTGAGCTTTTCGCCCTTCGTACCGTAGAGGATGATATTCAGAGCCTCCCGGGACAGCTCCTGCACCGGAGCAGTGAGAGAAAAGTGATACTTTTGAGCAAGGGCCTCAAAGTACATTCTGAAAATGGAATCTGTGCGGGCATTGCTCCAACCGGAGGCCTGAATTGCCCCGTCAAAAATAGACTTTGTCTTATCGGGAATCACCAGGTCCTCATCGGCTCTCAGCTGAAAGCCCAGGCCAGTACAGGCAGGACAAGCGCCGGCAGGATTGTTAAAGGAGAACATCCGGGGTTCCAGCTCGGACAGGCTGATGCCACAATCCTCACAGGCATAATTCTGGGAAAAGCTCAGCTCCTCTCCGCTGTCCGGCAGGCTGATAATGACCACGCCACCGGAATGGCTGCACGCAGTTTCAATGGAATCGGTCAAACGGCGGCGCTGTCCTTCCCGAATCACAAGCCGATCAACCACCAGCTCCACAGTATGCTTTTTGTTCTTATCTAAGGGAATTTCTTCGCCTAAATCATACAAAATACCATCAGCACGCACACGGACAAAGCCCTGCTTCCGGGCATCTTCAAACACCTTTGCGTGAGTACCCTTTTTCTCCCGTACCACCGGAGAAAGCACCACAAACCGTGTCCCCTCGCCCAAATTTTCCACCCGATCCACGATCTGATCGATGGTCTGACGGGCAATTTCCTTGCCGCATTTGGGGCAATGGGGAATACCCACCCGCGCCCACAAAAGCCGCAGATAATCGTAGATCTCCGTTACCGTTCCCACTGTGGAACGGGGGTTTTTGGAGGTGGTCTTCTGATCAATGGAAATTGCCGGGGACAGCCCATCAATAGAGTCCACATCCGGCTTGTCCATCTGCCCCAAAAACTGCCGGGCATAGGCGCTCAGGCTCTCCACATACCGGCGCTGACCCTCGGCATAAATCGTGTCGAAGGCAAGACTGGATTTTCCCGAACCGGAAAGGCCGGTAAACACCACCAGCTTTTCTCTGGGAATGGTTACATCCACATTTTTTAAATTGTTTTCTCTTGCGCCTTTTACGGCTATTTTATCATTCATAGCGTACTCCAAATCGGCAAAAAGTCTTCTTTCTAGTATAACACGAACAGCTCCATAGTACAAGTAGAATTTCAAACATAATTTCGTCTTGATGTAATTGGTGGGTTTGGCATAAGGTAGACAAAAGACAGGCTGATTTTTTGTTGGATTTTATCTGTGTTCGGTGTTGCATTTCGTGGGCATTTAATGGTATAATGTGCATATAATGGCTTATGGTATGTTCATAAGCAGAAATAGATGAATAAAGCGAGGTATTTCGAAAGATGATTGCTTACGGTGAGAACATCAAAATTTTCTGCGGTAACTCCAATCCCGCCTTCGCGGAAACCGTCTGCCGGGAACTGAACCTGGACATGGGCAAGGGTGTGGTGCAGACCTTCTCCGACGGCGAAGTATCCGTTACACTGGAAGAAACTGTCCGTGGCGCAGATGTATTTCTCATTCAGTCCACCTGCAAGCCCGTCAATGACCATCTGATGGAGCTGCTGGTTATGATTGACGCCTGCCGCCGGGCTTCTGCCGGTCGTATCACAGCCGTGATTCCTTACTTTGGCTATGCCCGTCAGGACAGAAAGGCCAAGAGCCGCGATCCCATCTCTGCCAAGCTGGTGGCCAATATGCTCACCGCCGCCGGCGCTGACCGGATTCTGACTATGGATCTGCACGCTGCGCAGATTCAGGGCTTTTTTGACATTCCCGTCGATCATCTGCTGGGCAATCCCACTTTCGTAAAATACTATCTGGATAAATTCCCCGAGGACAAGTACAATCACGATGACTTCGTGGTTGTATCCCCCGATGTAGGCTCCGTGGCTCGCGCCCGTGCCTTTGCCGCAAAGGTCCATATGGGTCTGGCTATTGTGGATAAGCGCCGTCAAAAGGCAAATGTATGTGAAGTTATGAACGTCATCGGTGATGTAAAGGGCAAGACCTGCATTCTCTATGACGATATGATTGATACCGCAGGCTCTCTGTGCAACGCGGCTGAGGCGCTGGTAACCGTAGGCGGTGCCAAGGAAGTCTACGCCTGCGCTACCCACGGCGTGCTGTCCGGTCCTGCCTTTGAGCGGATTCAGGCTTCCCCCATCAAGGAAGTGGTTGTGCACAACACCATTCCCGTGCCCACAGATTGCCCCTGCGACAAGATTAAGCAGCTGGATGTGGCGCCTATCTTTGCCCGTGCCATTTCCCACGTTCACGGCGGTACTTCCATCGCCGACCTGTTCTAAGCCGTGTTTGGAAGGACAAGTGAAAGCTGGCTGATTGTGGGTTTGGGAAACCCCGGCAAGGAATATGAACGCACCCGCCACAACTGCGGTTTTCAGGCAATCGATATCCTGGCAGAGAAGCTGGGCTGCAAGATTGATAAAAGCAAATTCCAGGGTCTCTATGGACAGACAACCTACAAAGGCAAAAAGCTGTATCTTTTGAAGCCGCTGACCTTTATGAATCTGTCCGGGCGTTCCGTGCTGCAGCTATCGGCCTACTTCAATATACCGCCCAGCCGGATTATCGTCCTGTTTGACGATATTTCCTTACAGCCCGGCAGGCTGCGGATTCGCGCAGACGGCTCAGCCGGCGGTCATAACGGCATCAAATCCATCATCCAGGAGCTGGGTTCTCAGGAGTTCCCCCGGGTAAAAATCGGTGTGGGCGCAAAGCCAAATGCGCAGCAGGATTTGGCCGACTGGGTGCTGTCCGGATTTGACCCGGCAGACCGAAAAGCCGTTGACGCAGCCCTTCCCCACGCCGGGGACGCTGCTCTTTGTATTCTGGAAAAAGGCGTATACGAAGCCGCCAACCGCTACAACGGCTTTACGCCGTAAATATTGTCATTTTACCACGGAAAGGGGGGTATTTTCCCCCTTTCCGCGTTGCTGCGTGGAGAAAAATTTTTTCGTGAGGTGTTATATGGATCAGTTGCTGCAAATCTTAAAGAGTATGCCGGAATACACCGCAATGCTGGAAACCCTGTCCAAGGGGCAAACTGCCGCTGTTACCGGCATCGGGCAGGTAAACCGCAGCCATATCATCGCCGGACTCTACACCCACTGCCATGCGCCCCTGGTGGTAATCTGTCAGGATGACCTGGCCGCTAAGCGGATTGCCGAGGAGCTGAAATGCTTTTTGGGCTTCGATGCGCCCATTCTCCCCTCCCGGGAGCTTACCCTGTACGACAGTGCCGTGGTTTCCAGAGGCTGGGAGCAAAAACGGCTGCGCCAGCTGTATGATTTAGCTGAGGGAAATACCCGGCTGCAAATTATGGCGTGGGACGCACTAAGCCAGCGCACTGTTCCCCCCACGGTACTTCGTGAGGCGGTATTCACCCTGGATGTTAGCAAGGAATACCCCTTGGACAATCTTCTGTCCCGCCTGTCGCAGAACGGATACAGCCGATGCGGTATGGTGGAGGGACCCGGACAGTTTGCAGTCAGAGGGGGTATCGTGGATATATTCTCTCCGGCTACGGAAATGCCTATCCGCGCAGAATTCTTTGGGGATGAGCTGGACACTATGGGATATTTTGATCCCGATACCCAACGCAGGACGGAAAATGTGGATACCGTTACCATTCTCCCCGTAGGTGAGACCCAACCCCGTCTGCACCCCGGTGGAATTGACGGACTGTGCGGGGATATCTCTTCCCTAATCGCCCGGCAGCGCAGACGGAAAACCCCGAATGAAACACTAATCAAAACCTTGGAAAAGGACTTGGAAAAGTACGAGAACGGCGTACAAAACCCGGCATCTGACCGATATATGGCGCTGATTTATCCGGAAAACGCCACTGCCCTTTCCTATATTCCCGAAAATGCCACGGTGATCCTCTGCGATCAGAGCGGTATTCACAGGGCGGCAAAGACCCGTGTGGAGGATATGGGTATGCAGCTGGACAGCCTGCTGCAAGCAGGACTTGTTGCCGGTGAATTGTGCGATTATATATCCCTGTGGGAAGATTTTTGTGAGAGCCTGCAAGGTCGAAGCCTGCTGTATCTTGACAGCTTCGCGGCCTCTGCATATCCGGAAAGCTGCCCTCCCCAGCAACTGCTGCCTATGGTGGCAAAACAGCTGCCCGGCTACGGCGGCAGTCTGGACACCGCAGCGGCAGATTTGCAGCACTATCAGAAAATCGGCTTTTCCAGTCTGGTTCTGTGCGGCTCCCGTCGCAGAGCGGAGCTGTTGCAGGAGATGCTCAGTAGCAAGGGTGTATCCGCATCCATCTGCATTCCCCTTGACACAATGCCCAAAAGCGGCGAGATTTTCCTCACTGACGGCACACTGCCCTACGGCATGGAGTATCCCAACGGAAAGCTGGCGATTCTCACCGAAGGTCAGCTTACCGGCAAGGCCCAGCCAAGAAGAAAACAAGGCAAAAAATCAGCCACCAACCGGCAGAAGCTCAACTCCTTTACGGATTTGACTCCCGGGGATTTGGTGGTGCACGAAAATTACGGCATCGGCCGCTTTGTTGCTATGGAGCAAATCAAGGTGGACAACGCCATCAAGGACTATATTAAAATTGCCTACCAGGGCTCTGATACCCTGTTTGTACCTGCCACCCAGCTGGATATGGTCAGCAAGTATATTGGCGGTGGCGAGGACGCCAACGTGCGGCTGAACAAAATCGGCACGGACACCTGGCAAAAAACCAAAGCCCGTGCCAGGAAAGCCGCCAAGGATATGGCAGGCGAACTGATTCAGCTGTATGCCGCCCGCCGTCGGCAGGAAGGCTTCGCCTTTGCGGCAGATTCCCCCTGGCAGAAGGAATTTGAGGACAATTTCCCCTACCCCGAAACTGACGACCAGGTGCGGTGCATCGCCGACATCAAGCACGATATGGAGTCCCCCATTCCTATGGACCGGCTGCTGTGCGGCGATGTGGGCTTCGGAAAGACAGAGGTTGCCCTACGGGGCGTTATGAAGGCGGTTATGGACGGAAAGCAAGCGGCAATCCTGGTGCCCACCACCGTCCTTGCCCAACAGCACTACCAGACTGCCATTGCCCGATTCCGGGGCTTTCCGGTCAATATTGATGTATTAAGCCGATTCCGCACCCCCACCCAGCAGAACAGAACCCTGCAAAACCTGCGGGCAGGACAGGTGGATTTGATTATCGGCACCCACAAGCTGCTGCAAAAGAGCGTGGAATTTAAGGACTTGGGACTGCTGATTGTGGACGAAGAACAGCGGTTCGGCGTCAGCCACAAAGAAAGGCTTAAAGAGCTATCCAAGGGTGTGGATGTGCTGACATTATCTGCAACGCCCATTCCCAGAACCCTGAACATGGCGCTGTCCGGTATTCGGGATATGTCCACCATTGAGCAGCCGCCCGCGGACCGCTATCCGGTGCAGACCTATGTGATGGAGCACAGCAATTCAGTGCTGGACGATGCCATTCGCCGGGAAATTGAGCGGGGCGGTCAGGTATACTACCTGCACAACCGGGTAGAGACCATTGACCAGTGCGCCGCGGCGCTGAAAAAGCGAATTCCCGGACTGAGTGTGGCGGTCGCCCACGGCAAAATGGGCGAGGAAGCATTAAGCGATGTGATGCGCGCAATGGCAGACGGTGAAATTCAGGTGCTGGTATGCACCACCATTATCGAAACAGGACTTGACATTGCCAATGTCAACACCTTGATTATCGAAAACGCCGACCGGTTTGGTCTCAGCCAGCTGCACCAGCTGCGGGGTCGGGTTGGCCGTTCCACCCGCCACGCATATGCCTATTTCACCTACCGGCCGGACAAATCTCTTTCCGAGGTTGCGGAAAAGCGGCTGGCCGCCATTCGGGACTTTGCAGAATTTGGCTCCGGCTTTAAAATCGCCATGCGGGATTTGGAAATCCGCGGCGCCGGCAATCTGCTGGGCGCGCAGCAATCGGGTCATATGATGAGTGTGGGTTACGATATGTATCTGAAACTGCTGGACGAGGCGGTTTTGGAGGAGCGGGGCGAAAAGCCCAAGGAACCGGATTGCACCGCCGATCTGAACGTTACTGCCAATGTGGATAAGGACTATGTGGTACGGGGTGAGGAGCGAATGGACCTGTACCGCCGTATGGCAGCAATCCGCAACCAGGAGGACGCTGACGATCTGCTGGACGAGATTGTAGACCGCTACGGCGAGCCTCCAAAGGGCGTGCTGAATCTGGTGGAAATCGCACTGCTTCGCGCCAACGCCCGAAATGTGGGTATTTGCGACATTCGCCAAAAGGCTGGTGATGTGCAGTTCACCCTGACTAACCTGAATTTTGAGGCTGTGAGTGTCCTGTGCAGCGACCCAGATTACAAAAACCGTGTGCAATTCATCGCCACCGCCAAAGAGCCCACCCTACGGCTGAAACTGGCCTCCGGCGTAGACAGCTTACGGCAATCAAAAGCCTTTGTAGAAAGGTACAAAAAATGCGTGCTCTAATGTGAAGTGAACCCCAAAGTTTAGACAAATTTTTATATTAACTTGCTTGTGAATGAGTTCGGTATTGTACCGGACTCATTCCTTTTAATTTTAGAGATATTCTCTCGTTGTTGTAATAATAGATGTAATCATCCAAAGCTTGA
>JAZRBN010000038.1:0-49096 GCA_045635105.1 Faecousia sp.
ATCGCTGTATTGAAGCACGGCACAACACAAGAACAAATGGAGCACCTGCTGGCGTGGCTGAAAAATATGAATCTGGATGTCCACGTGTCACAAGGTCAGGAGATTACCGTTCTGGGTTTGATCGGTGATACCACTCGTGTGGATATCGACTTATTGAATAGCCTGGAAATCGTCCAGTGCGTTAAACGTGTATCCGAGCCCTTCAAACAGGCAAACAGAAAGTTCAACCCCAATGACAGTATAATTTCCTGTGGCGGTGTAAAAATCGGCGGTGGCAACTTTGCGATGATCGCAGGCCCCTGCTCTGTGGAAAGTCTGGAACAGATAACAGAGGTTGCTTGTGCTGTCAAAGAATACGGCGCGGATATTCTTCGCGGCGGCGCATTTAAGCCTCGCACCTCCCCTTATGCCTTCCAGGGCTTAAAGGACGAGGGCATTCACTTGCTGCTGGAAGCGAAGAAAGCAACGGGACTGCCCATTATCACCGAAATTATGAACGCCCGTTCCCTGGAACTGTTTGAGGATGTGGATATCATTCAGGTGGGCGCAAGAAATATGCAAAATTTTGACCTGTTGCAGGAGCTTGGCAAAACCAGAAAGCCCATTCTTCTTAAACGGGGTCTGGCAAATACCCTGCAAGAGCTTCTTATGAGCGCAGAGTACATTATGAGTGAGGGCAACGAAAACATCATTCTCTGCGAGCGTGGCATCCGCACCTACGAGACCTACACCCGCAACACGCTGGATCTGTCCGCCGTTCCTGTGCTGCATGAACTAACCCATCTTCCGGTTGTGGTTGATCCCAGCCACGCCACCGGCCGTTCTGCTCTTGTGCCGTCAATGGCGGTTGCTGCCGCTGCTGCCGGAGCTGACGGAATTATGGTTGAGGTGCATAACAATCCCGCCTGCGCAATGTGCGACGGCGCCCAATCCCTTACCCCGGAACAGTTCCGGGAGCTGAATCAACGGGTTCAGAAGGTACGAGAGGTTCTGAAATGAAAGTAGGCGTTTTGGGACTGGGTCTGATTGGCGGCTCCCTGGCACGGGCTTACGCCAAGGCAGGACATACAGTATTTGCCGATGAGCAAGACGAGAGCATGCTCTCTTTTGCCCAGCTTGCAGGCGCAGTAAACAGCAGGTTAGATGCACAGACCCTTCCGCAATGTGATTTGGTCCTTTTGGCTATCTATGCAGATGGCTCTGCCAGCTGGCTGGAAGAAAATGCGTCCCTTATTCCTGCCAATGCGCTGGTTATTGACTGCTGCGGCATTAAAGAAGAGATTTGCCGCCGCTGTTTTCCTTTGGCAGAGCAATACGGTTTTACCTTTATTGGTGGACACCCTATGGCCGGCTCTCACAACTCCGGTTTTAAGTACAGCCGTTCCAACCTGTTTCAAGGGGCCCCGATGGTACTGGTGCCTCCGCGATTTGATGATCCGGAGCTTTTGCAACGGGCAAAAGATGCATTAGAGCCCTGCAAATTCGGCTCATTCTCCGTTACAACCGCAGAAGAACACGATAAAGTAATCGCTTTTTCTTCCCAAATGCCCCATATTGTCAGCAACGCCTACATTAAGTCCCCCACTGCCCGTCAGCACACAGGTTTTTCAGCCGGCAGCTACAAGGATTTGACCCGGGTTGCGTGGCTGAACCCGCAAATGTGGGCGGAGCTTTTTCTGTCCAACAGGGAGAATATTCTCTTCGAGCTGGAAACCTACATTGATAGTCTGAAAGCCTATCAGACCGCTATTACAAACTGTGATGCGGAAGCACTCATTGCCCTACTGGACGAGGGACGCAAGCGCAAAGAGGAGGTAGACGGATGAACACAATCCGGGTAACTGCATCGAAAAGCTATGATGTTATCATTGGCAATGGATTAACAGAAAGATTCGGTACACTTTTGTTAAATTGCCTTAATAAGCCCTGTACACTTGCCATCATCAGCGACAGTAATGTATGGCCGCTGCACGGAAGCGCCGTGCAAGAAAGCTTAAATAACGCTGGGTTCAAAACCGTAAACTTTGTATTTTCCGCCGGTGAAGCCAGCAAAAATACCGCCACATATTTGGAAATTCTTAACTTTCTCGCGCAAAACCACATAAACCGCTCCGATGCGGTGGTTGCCCTTGGCGGCGGCGTTACCGGCGATATGGCAGGCTTTGCTGCTGCTACATACCTCCGCGGCATCCGCTACATCCAAATCCCCACAACGCTGCTTGCCATGGTAGATTCCTCCGTTGGGGGCAAAACCGCCATAGATCTGCCTGTGGGCAAAAATTTAGTGGGCGCATTCTGCCAGCCAAACCTTGTGGTTTGCAACCTGGATATGCTGGGCACTCTGCCGGAATCTGTATTTCTGGACGGCTGCGCAGAGGTCATTAAGTATGGCGTTCTGTACGATGCGGCACTGTTTGCGCATTTGGCTGAATACGGACCTGCCTTCGACAGAAAAGCTGTTATTAGCCGCTGTGTGGAGCTGAAACGGGATGTGGTAGCCCAGGACGAATTTGACACAGGCGCAAGACAAATGCTCAACCTGGGACACACCATTGGCCACAGCATTGAAGCAATCAGCAATTACACCATTACTCACGGGCAGGCTGTGAGTATGGGTATGGCAATTGTGGCAAACGCTGGCTGCAAAGAAATTTACGAAGATTTGATAGCAGTGCTAAACAAGTTCCATCTTCCTACCGCAACCGCCTATTCTGCCCACCAGCTTTTCACCGGCGCGCTGTCCGATAAAAAACGCGCCGACAGCACAGTCAATCTGATCATTCCCAAGGCTATTGGCTGCTGTGGTATCGTTTCCACGCCTGTGGAAAAACTGGAAGCATTTATTAAAGAAGGTCTGTAATATGGATATTACTCTTTTCCCCGGAAAGCTTTCCGGATCTGTGCAGGCAATTCCATCAAAATCCCAAGCCCACAGACTTCTGATCTGCGCTGCTTTTTCGGATTCGCCTACCCTCCTGGAATGCCCCCAGACCAATGAGGATATTGAGGCTACTGCTCGCTGCTTAAACGCCTTAGGCGCAGATATTTGCCGCACAGAAAGCGGCTATGTGGTAAAACCGATTTTGGCAATTCCTGCATCTGCCGAACTGGATTGCGGTGAAAGTGGCTCTACATTGCGGTTTCTGCTGCCGGTTGTCTGCGCCCTTGGTGTAAATACGATTATCCGTATGCACGGCAGACTCCCCTACCGTCCCCTTTCCCCTCTATGGGAAAAATTGGAACGTATGGGCTGCTCCCTGCATCGGCCTACGGAAACAACCATTGCTGTTTCCGGAAAACTGCAACCGGGTGAATTTTCCATTGCCGGTAACATTTCCAGTCAGTTTATCTCAGGGCTTCTGTTTGCCGCTGCGCTGATGGATGGCAATAGTTCCATCACCGTTACCGGTACATTGGAATCGAAGCCCTATGTGGATATGACCACCCATGCGCTGAATACCTTTGGCGTTGACACTACAAATTATCAAATTGCCGGCAGCCTTCCCTTCCGTTCTCCCGGACGAATTGTAGTTGAAGGAGATTGGAGCAACGCAGCATTTTTTCTGGCTGCAAAGGTCCTGGAAAATCCGGTAGAGGTTACGAATCTTAATCTCAATTCCCCTCAAGGGGATCGGGCAGTTTCGGAAATTCTACTTAAATCGGATATGCCTGCAAACATATCAGCCGCAAATATTCCCGATCTTGTCCCTATATTATCGGTGGTTTTTGCCGCAAAAAACGGAGCTGTTTTTACAGATATTGCCCGTCTGCGGCTGAAAGAGTCTGACCGGGTGGACAGTGTATGCCGGATGCTAAAAAGTCTTGGCGCAGAAGCATCTGCCACCGAAAACACCTTAACAGTTCAACCCGCTTCTTTCCGCGGGTGCACCATAGATGCAGCCGGCGATCACCGGATTGCAATGGCGGCTGCCATTGCCGCCACTGTGGCAAGCGGCCCTGTTACCATTTTGGGCGCAGACTGTGTTTCCAAATCCTACCCTGCATTCTGGCAGGCGTATCAGAGCTTAGGAGGCTACTATGAGCAGTACCTACGGTGATAAATTGAAACTCTCCATTTTTGGCCAGTCCCACGGACCTGCCATCGGTATGACCCTGGATGCTGTACCCGCCGGACTCCCTGTGGATAGTCAGCAGTTGCAGGCATTCTTAAACCGCCGTGCTCCCGGTAACGGAGATTTTGCAACAACAAGAAAAGAAGCTGATAAACCGGAATTTCTATCAGGAATTGTTGACGGCTTTACCTGCGGCGCACCCATTGCAGCAATCATCAATAACACCAACACCCGTTCCGGTGATTACGACAATCTGAAAGACTGTCCCCGACCGGGCCACGCAGACTACCCTGCGCAGATTAAGTACAACGGTTTTCAGGATACCGCCGGCGGTGGACATTTCTCCGGCCGTTTAACTGCGCCTCTGTGTATCGCAGGCGGGCTGTGCAAGCAATGGCTGGAACAAAAGGACATTCGCATCGGCGCTCATATCAGCGTAATTGCAGGCGTTGCCGATGAACCGGTATTCCTGGATTGGGTAAAACCCGATTTGGACGCAATCGGCAAGGATTTCCCTGTTCTCAATCCGAAAGCAGGAGAAAAAATGCTGTCTGAAATTGCAAAGGCAAAGGCAGATGGCGACAGCGTAGGCGGTGTGATTGAATGCATCGCAACAGGACTTCCTGCCGGACTGGGGGAGCCGATGTTTGGCGGCATAGAAAGTAAAATCGCGCAAATTATCTATGGAATTCCTGCTGTAAAGGGACTGGATTTTGGCTCCGGCTTTACCGGCAGCTACCTGCGGGGCAGTCAGAATAACGATCCCTACCGAATTGAGGACGGGAAAATCAAAACCGTTACCAATCAAGCAGGCGGCATCCTGGGTGGCATTACCACCGGTATGCCGCTGGTCTTTCAGGTAGCCATCAAGCCCACGCCCTCCATTGCGAAACTGCAACAATCCGTGAGCATATCCCGCATGGAGAATCAACAATTGCAGATTCACGGCCGCCACGACCCCTGCATCGTACCCCGCGCAGTTCCGGTTGTTGAAGCTGCAGCCGCCATTGCCATTTTCGATATCTGCCTGTCTGCCGGCTTATTTTGAGAGGAATTATTATGGAACTGAAAGAATTAAGAGAACAAATTGACAATATTGATAACGATCTTGTAGAGCTGTTCACCAAACGTATGGCGCTGTCTGCTCAGGTTGCCGACTACAAAAAGGCCCACAAAATGCCCATTTATGTGCCTGCCCGGGAGCGGGAAATTTTGCAGGAGGTTGCCAAAAAGGCCGGTCCCGAGATGGCAAATTACACCCGCGTGCTTTACTCCATGCTTTTTGAGCTGAGCCGTAGTTATCAGTGCAAACGAAATGACGAGGCAACGCCACTGTATCATACCATTACCCACTCCATTGCACATACAGAAAAGCTGTTCCCCCAGGCACCTATGGTGGCCTGCCAGGGTGTAGAGGGCGCATATTCTCAAATTGCCTGCGAAAAGATGTTCAAATCACCGATGATTATGTACTTTAAGAACTTCGACGGGGTATTCAACGCCATTGATAAAGGGCTGTGCCAGTACGGGATTCTTCCCATCGAAAATTCCACTGCCGGTTCTGTAAAGAAAGTCTACGACTTGATGATTCACCACAACTTCTCCATTGTGCGGTCCTTCCGAATGAAGGTTGACCACTGTTTGATTGCCAATCCTGGGGCAAAGCTGGCAGAAATCAAAGAAATTTATTCCCACGAGCAAGCAATCAATCAGTGCGGTGATTTCCTGAAAAATATGCCCGGTGTGCAAATTATTCCTGTGGAGAATACTGCCGTAGCTGCCAATATGGTAGCGCAATCCGGCAGAACGGACGTTGCTGCCATTTCCAGCCACGCCTGTGAAGCCCTGTACGGACTGAAAAGCCTTGCCGACTCTATTCAGGACAAGGGCAACAACCGCACTCGCTTTATCTGCATCAGTAAAAATTTGGAAATCTATCCCGGCTCTGACAAAACCAGCATTATGATGGTTCTTTCCCATAAACCCGGCGCCCTTTACAAGGTACTGGCGCGGATGTATGTGCTGGGCATCAATGTGATTAAGCTGGAATCCCGTCCTATCCCTGACCGGGACTTTGAATTTATGTTCTATTTTGATTTGGAAACATCCATATACTCAGAGGAATTTGTGCAGCTTATGTGTGAGCTGGACGACCTGTGCGAGGAATTTAAGTACTTAGGAAGCTACACCGAGGTGGTATAAATGATCTGCGGATTACTGGGCAAGTCGCTTCGCCACAGCTATTCTCCACAAATTCACAGCTACCTGGGAGATTACACCTATTCCCTGTTTGAAAAGCAGCCGGACCAACTGGGCGATTTTCTGCAAAACGGTAATTTCACAGGACTCAATGTAACTATGCCCTATAAAAAAGATGTGATTCCCTACTGCCATTGCCTTACCGATTGCGCGAAACAGTTGGGCGCAGTCAATACCATCGTGCGACAGCAGGACGGAACACTTTTGGGCCACAATACGGATTATTTTGGATTTCGGTCCACCGTTGAGCGAATGGGGCTGACCGTCGAAGGCAAAAAAACTCTTGTGCTTGGCAGCGGCGGCGCATCTGCAACAGCTGTGGCTGTTTTGCAGGAGCTGGGCGCTAATGTAATTGTGATTTCCCGTTCTGGTGAAAATAATTACGAAAATCTTCACCTTCACGCCGATGCGGCATTCATTGTAAATGCAACACCGGTTGGAATGTATCCCAATGCCGGCATCTCCCCGGTGAATCTTGCGCTATTCCCCCATATCGAGGGCGTTATCGACATTGTGTACAACCCGGCGCGAACACAGCTTTTGCTGGATGCGCAGCAACGGGGCATCCCCTGTGAAAATGGCTTGTGGATGCTGGTAGCCCAGGCAAAAGAGGCAGCAGAGTACTTTGCAGGCAAGAAAATCGATGACGGCATCATTGAGAGAATTCACAAAAAACTTCAAAAGCAAATGGAGAATGTGGTCTTAATTGGTATGCCCGGATGCGGAAAATCCACCATAGGAAAGCAATTAGCAGAAAGACTTGGTAAATGTTTTGTGGATGCAGATGCGGAAATCGTACAGACAGCGGGTATGCCCATTCCGGAAATCTTCCAAAAGGAAGGCGAGGACGGATTCCGCAAAAGGGAAACAGCCGTTCTTGCCCGAATCGGCCAGCAGTCAGGACTGGTGATTGCAACAGGCGGCGGCTGTGTAACCCGGGCAGAAAATTATCCTCTTTTGCACCAAAACGGCACAATTTACTGGATTCAGCGGAATTTACAAACATTGCCAAAAGACGGCAGGCCTCTCTCGCAAGCTATGGATATGACGCAAATGTATGCAGCCCGCAAGGCTTTCTATGCTCAATTTGCCGACTATGAGATTACCAACGATGGTACAATCGATGAAGCAGTGGCAGAAATTACGAAAGGATGGCAAAAGAATGAAAATTCTAGTTATTAACGGACCGAATATCAATATGCTGGGCATCCGCGAGCCGGATATTTACGGCAAGCAAACCTTCCAAAATCTTTTGGAGATGCTGGACTGCGCAGCAAATGACCTCGGCGTTGCAATCGAGCAATATCAATCCAATCACGAGGGTGCTTTGGTGGATAAAATACAAGCTGCATACAACAATGTAGACGCAATAGTGATTAACCCGGCGGCCTATACTCACACATCTGTTGCCATTTTGGACGCACTGAAAGCAGTTGCCATTCCCGCAGTTGAGGTCCATATCTCCCAGGTAAACGCAAGAGAGGAATTTCGACAGGTATCCTATGCAGGACTAGCCTGTGAAAAAACCATTGCAGGGCAAGGGCTTGACGGCTACACACAGGCAATTGCCTACTTGGTAAATAAATATAAAAAATAAAGGAGTGCTTTGCACTCCTTTATTTTTACAAATAGCAACATAGTGTACAGGATGATTGGGTAACTGTACCATCGATATAGTTAGCAGAATCTGAAATAAGCTGAAAACCACAATTGGTATGCACCGCCAGGGACGGAACATTCTTTTTGCCAACATGGGAATAAACAGCCTTGCAACTTCGTGTTTTCAGGTATGCAAGAGACGCTTTTATCAAAAGTGTGGCGTATCCTTTTCTTCTGCCTTCCGGCGCAGTTTCCAGCGCCTCCAACAAATAACCGTCATTATACGGCTCTAAGCGCAAAGCAGATTGATAGCAACCGTTTTCAACCCAAACGCAGTAAAATGCGCCCTTGCACCGAAAGAAATCCTCTCGCAGGTATGACAGAAATTCCGCCTCTGCCCTGCGTAACTGCTCTTCAGGACTGGCATCCGGAAAGAAATACGCTCCATTCTCCCGGTTGCCCTCAGAATAAACCTTCATCAATTGTCCGGTATCCAGTTCTGCCATAGACGCAATTATCTTCAACATAGCAGCAAAATCATTCCTTACAAGGCTTCGCCCAAAATGGATTTGGTAGCATAGGCATTCAGCGTCATATCCGCAATATTTCCAGATAAATATTCATAATATGCCTGGGAGCCGATCATTGCGGCATTGTCCCCGCACAGAGACAAGGGCGGCAGGAATACCTCTGCGCCAAACTGCTCCGCTGCGGCAAGAATATCTCTGCGAATTCTTGAATTGGCTGCCACACCACCGGCGACCGCTAATTTCTTATAACCTGTCTGCTCCATTGCCGCCACCACGCGGGGAACAAGGGTGTCGGAAACAGCGCTGCAAAAGGATGCGCACAGGCTGTTCACATCAAGCTCCTGCCCCACCTGCTGGGCATTGTGAATCAGATTCAGCGTTGCGGTTTTAAGCCCCGAAAAGCTCATATCATAGGGATTTGCCCCCGGTTTGGAACGGGGTAGCGCATACTTGCTGTCATCTCCTGTGGATGCTGCCTTATCCAAAGCAGCGCCTCCGGGGTAAGGCATTCCCAGTACCCGACCGACCTTATCAAAGCACTCCCCTGCCGCATCGTCCAGCGTAGTACCCAAAATCTCCATCTGGGTATAGTCCTTCACATCCACAAGCATTGTATGCCCGCCGGACACAACCAGGCAGAGAAACGGCGGCTTCAAATCCAGATATGCAATGTAATTGGCGGCAATATGTCCGCGAATGTGATGCACGGGAATTAAGGGTTTCCCCAACGCCATTGCCGCTGCCTTGGCAAAATTCACGCCCACCAGCACTGCGCCAATCAATCCCGGCGCATAGGTTACCGCAACGGCATCAATATCCGACCGCCTCAGTCCCGTTTTTTCCAGCGCCTGGTCGGCAAGTCCGTAAATGGCCTCAATGTGCATCCGGGAGGCAATCTCCGGCACAACACCACCGTAAATCCGGTGCAGGTCAACCTGTGAGGCAATGCAATCCGTCAGCACCTGGCGGCCATCTTTTACGATGGCAACCGCAGTCTCGTCGCAGGAGGATTCAATGGCCAATATATTCATTTGCCCAGCTCCTTTCGCATAATCAGTGCGTCCTCGCGGGGGTTATGATAGTATCTGGGTCTGCATCCAACCTGCTCAAAACCCATTTTTTCATATAGTGCAATGGCTGATTCATTGGACACACGAACCTCTAACAGCAGAGCAATAATCCCTTTCTGTTGCAGATGTGCGCACAGGCTCTCAACAAGCGCCTGACCAATCCCCCGCCGTCTGTAATCCGGAGATACAGCAAGATTCATCATATCTGCGCCATCCAGCACAGATTGGGAGCCTACATAACCGGCAACGCGGCCGTCTACCTCCGCAACCAACCAATAGGACAGGCGGTTATCCAGTTCAGAGGCAATGCTGTTTTCGCTCCACGGGTCTGAAAAGCATTCCTTTTCCAACTTCGAAATGGCAGGGACATCCGCTTTGTTCATTGTTCTGATAATCATTTATTTCGCCTCATACCAGCTTGCGCCCCATTTTGCCTCCGCAACAAGGGGCACGTTCAGTTTCGCTACCTGCTCCATTTGAGCGCTCACCAGCTTTGCCACATCCTCTGCAAGCGCAGCAGGACACTCCACAATCAATTCATCGTGGACCTGCAACAATAGTCTTGCCTCGGGATATTGCTCCGTCAGCGCCTTATCCACGCGGATCATTGCCAGCTTCATCAAATCTGCCGCCGTGCCTTGAATTGGCGTATTCAGCGCAATCCGTTCTGCGCCTTGACGGATATTGAAATTGGTGCTTTTCAGCTCCGGTATCGAGCGCCGTCTGCCATAGAGGGTTTGGGTGTAGCCGTTTACCGTGGCATCCTCAACCACCTGCTTCATATAGGCTTTAACACCCTTGTAATTGGCGAGATAGGAATCAATATAGTCCTTTGCTTGATACCGGCTGACGCCGATATCCTCAGCAAGAGAAAACTCAGAAATACCATAGACGATACCGAAATTTACCGCCTTGGCGTGGCGGCGTTGCAGCGGTGTAACCTGCTCTACCGGCACACCGAACACCTGTGATGCGGTAGCGGTATGAATGTCCATACCGCCTAAGAAGGCATCCAGCATTGCCTCATCATCGGCAATATGGGCAAGGACACGCAATTCAATTTGGCTGTAATCTGCATCTACCAACACGCACCCCGGTTTGGGGATAAACATTTTCCGGATTTCAGCGCCCAAATCTGTCCGAACAGGAATGTTTTGCAGGTTGGGTTCTGTGGAAGAAAGACGACCGGTGGCAGTAACCAGGTTCTGAAAGGTTGTATGAATCCGACCGTCATCACCGATTGCCTTCATCAAGCCGTCGGCATAGGTGGATTTCAGCTTCGTCAGCATCCGGTAATCCATAATTGCCGGAATAATCGGGTGCTTACCCTTTAACTTCTCCAATACATCGGCATTGGTGGAATAGCCGGTCTTGGTTTTCTTAACCGGCGGCAAACCCAGCTTATCAAACAGCAATTCTCCCAGCTGTTTTGTAGAATTGATATTGAAAGGACCGTTGGAATAACTGAATATCAAATTCTCGCAATCCCCAATTCGCTGCGCAAGCATCTGACCAAACTGCTCTAACTGCCGTCTGTCGATGGCAACACCTGCCTGCTCCATGCGGTAAAGCACCGGGCAAAGGGGCAATTCAATCTCATAGTACAGCGAATCCATCCCCTGCTTTTTCAGTTCCCCATCCAGCACACCGTGCAGATTCCACAGTGCTTCCGCGCAAGCAAGCGCATCGTTATCATCCACGCTCAAACCCAAATAATTGGTTGCCAGCTTGGACACAGAATAATCCGAAGAAGAGGGACTTAAATCATAGGCGGCAACCGCCGTATCAAACAGAAAATCACCGTAGGATATGCCAAGAGAATCCAACGCGTGCATGGTGGATTTCATATCGTGGCAGATTGCGCCACCGGGAATCACCGCGCCCATCTGAGCCTCCATAGGTGTCAAGACACAGACGCCTTCCTTACAGGCAAAGCCCAGGGTGCCGTCCCCGGATAAATACACCGCGCAGGCATCTACCGATGCAGGGATTGCATCCAACTGTGGCAGCTTCTGTACCTGTACCTCAGCCGGCTTCACAGAAATACCGACAGAGCGAAGGCCGTACTTGTCAATCAGTCGGGTAAAATTCAGTTTCTGAAACAGGACATACAGTTCCTGCTTGTTGTACGGCTGAATGATGGCATCCTTAGGTTCAAAATCAATGGGCGCATTACAGCGAATTGTTGCCAAATCGTAGGAAAGATAGGCGCTATCCTTGCCTGTTTCCAGCTTTTCACGAAGCTTTGGACGAATGGAATCATCAGATAGATTCTCATAAATACCATCCAACGTGCCGAATTTCAGCAGAAGTTCTGTGGCAGTCTTAGGGCCAACACCGGGAACACCGGGAATATTATCCGAAGAATCCCCCATCAAAGCTTTCAAATCAACAAGCCGCTCCGGCGCAAAGCCATACTCCTCCCGGAATTTCGCTTCATCGTAGAGTGTTGCGGTGGTCTGCCCCGGCTTGGAGATAACCAGCTTCACGTGGACATTCTCATCAATCAGCTGCAAGCTGTCCCTGTCGCCGGTAACAACCACGCATTCCCAGCCGTTGTTACTGCAAATTCTGCCAACAGTGCCGATCACATCGTCAGCCTCCCACCCCTGGCAGGCATAGATGGGAATATTCATCGCTTGCAGCACCTGCTTCATCACAGGCATCTGCTGAGCTAACTCCTCCGGCATACCGTGGCGGGTTGCCTTATAGCCCTGGTATTTTTCGTGGCGGAAGGTAGGACCATGCAGATCGAAGGCAACACACACCGCATCCGGCTGTTCTTCCTTCTCCATACGCTCCAAAATGTTCAAAAAGCCGAAAATGGCATGGGTATAAAGCCCCTCACGGTTGGTGAGCGGCTTTACCCCATAAAAGGCCCGGTTGATAACACTGTTTCCGTCAAGAATCAGCAGCTTCATACTTTTCTCCATTTCGCGCCCTGAGGCGTGTCGATTATTTCAATGCCCCGGGCTTTCAGTTCGTCGCGAATCCGGTCAGCCTCGGCAAAATTTTTCTCTTTCTTGGCCTGTGTACGGGCCGCCACCAAGGCATCAATCTCCGGATCGGTAGACGCTGCCTCCGCCTCCTGCTGCTGCTTTCTGAGCTTTGCGGCAGCATCCAAAAGGTCAAGACTCAGTACGCGATCAAAGTCAGCAATGGCAGCCAGCTTGGTAGCATCGGTTGTCTTGGCTTTCAGCGCGTCATACACAGCGGTAACGGCAAGGGAGGTATTGAGATCGCCGTTCAGCGCACCGGCAAACCGCTCTTTCAGCTTTTCAAGATCCTCCGCAACCACATCACCCTTATCTTCCAGCGCAGCAATCTTTGCCACCAATTTATCATAAGCAACCACGGCATTATCCAGATTCTCCCAGGAGAATACCAGATTTCTGCGATAATGGCTTTGCAGGCAGAACAGACGGTAAGCCATAGGATTGTAGCCCTTCTGCTCCAACAGGCTCACTGTCAAAAATTCGCCCTTGGATTTGCTCATTTTGCCGGTATCGGTATTCAAATGGTGCACATGGAACCAGTAATTGCACCACTTATGACCCAAATAGCTTTCTGACTGGGCAATTTCGTTGGTATGGTGGGGGAAGGCATTGTCGATGCCGCCGGCGTGGATATCCAAATCCTCACCCAGATACTTCATAGAAATACCGGAGCACTCAATATGCCAACCGGGATAACCCACACCCCAGGGAGAATCCCATTTCAGTGCCTGATCCTCAAACTTGGACTTGGTAAACCACAGGACAAAGTCATTCTTATTGCGCTTATTGGTATCCTCCTCTACGCCCTCGCGGACACCGATTGCCAAATCCTCTTCATCGTGGTCGTTAAAGACATAATACTTATCCAGCTTGGCGGTATCAAAATACACATTGCCGCCTGCTACATAAGCAAAACCCTTGTCAATAAGGCCGGAGACAATCTTGATAAACTCATCGATGCAGCCGGTTGCAGGCTGGATAATATCCGGTTTTTTAATATTCAGCTTCTCACAGTCGGCAAAAAATGCGTCTGTATAGAACTGCGCAATCTCCATAACCGACTTATTTTCCCGCTTGGCGCCTTTGAGCATCTTGTCTTCGCCGGTATCGGCATCGGACGCCAGGTGTCCCACATCGGTAATATTCATAACGCGCTTCACATTATAGCCCATATACCGCAAGGCTTTTTCCAGCACATCCTCCATAATATAGGTGCGCAGGTTGCCGATATGGGCAAAATGGTAGACAGTCGGTCCACAGGTGTACATTTTCACCACATCCGGGGAATTGGGCTGAAACAGCTCTTTTTTATGGCTCAGGGAATTATACAAATACATACTGCATCCTCCAAAGAATTAATAAAAAAAGCCTCCTATGCCTTAGGCACAAGAGGCGGGTCATACAATCCGCGGTTCCACTCTTATTTTTCACTCAAAATCATATTCGCTCCCGGACGCACTTTCCCGATGCCGACACCACCCGAACTTTCAGCCTACGGTCCGGATTCTCTGAGGGATTGGCAGCAGTACTCTTTCCGTTCACAGCGATATTAAATTTGTTTTATTTTATCACCCAACCCACAATTTTGTCAAGAAGTTGTGATAGAAAGTGAAAGAATATGATTGCCCAACGCGGGGAATTATGATATAGTATATATAGTGAATCACAATTTATCCTCCGGAGGGTGTTATATATGAAAAAGCTTTTCTGCATACTTCTGGCAACCTGTATGTCTATCTCCCTTTGCGGCTGTGGGCTCTTTACCGACGCACCCACGCAGCCATCCGAAAACACCAAACCCTCTGACAATCAGCAGACCGGTAACAATGACCCAAGCAAGCCGGCAGAGATGGTAGCTGTATCTGTACCTGCCATCACCGAGGAGCTTACCGCAGAGGACGGTACTGTACTGTTTCAGTACACCTATCAGAGTATGTCAATGGTTCTGAATGCGCCTAATATTGCAGATAAAGTAATTGTGGATTTTCTAAACCGTGTAGACAGTTCCAGAACCGCCGCGGAAAGCGCAGCCGAACAGGCAAAATCCGCCTACAACGGAAGTTCCAACTGGACTCCACACCTGTATCACCTCACATACAGCCCCACCAGAATTGACAGCAAGGTGTTAAGTCTGTTCGGTAACCACGTAGTTGCCACAGGCGGTGGCCATCCGGAGCGGACCTGCGTATCCGCAAGCTATGATCTGCTCACCGGTGATGTACTCACGCTGGCAAGTGTAATGCACATCAACGCAACCGTTGACGATTTCTGCACCCTTGTGCTGGACGGACTGACAGAGATGGCGGAGGGCGACTATCTTTACGAAGGCTATGCCTACACCGTAAAACAGCGTTTTGATACAGACCCAAGCCAGGACGAGGGCTGGTATTTCACCCAAACCGGTATGTGCTTCTACTTTGCGCCCTATGAAATTGCCCCCTACTCCTCCGGTGTGATCACCGTTGAAATCCCCTACGAAAAGCTGAAAGAGCTGTTGCACGAAGACTATCTACCCGAAGAAGCCGAAGAAAGCAACGGCAGCGTAAATGCGACTTCTTTTGAAAATGTGAATCTTGACGATTTTGCCCACATTGCTGAATTGATTGCCAATAAGGACGGCAAAATGTATATGCTCTCCTCCAAAGAGGGTGTGCAGGATGTGCGGGTAATCGTCTCTGATAACGCCGGCAGCTACACAGTCTTTGCCGCCAACGCTCTAAATCCCGGAGACGGCATAATGGTGCAGGTCGACGATTCGCTGCTGTCGAGTATGAAGCTGACCTATAAATCCGGCAAAGAAACCGTCAACACGCCCCTGCTTGGATAACAACAAAGACCCGACCGCAAGGTCGGGTCTTTATTACAGTTTATACACCCATTACTTCTGCGCGATAACGGGCAATGCCGATACCCAGCAGTTCAATGGCGCGGGACAGGTCCTTCTCCTCCAACACATAAGCAATACGAACCTCGTTCATACCGCTGCCGGGGGTTTCATAGAACGGAGCGCCGGGGGCATACATCACAGTCTCACCATTGTCGTCAAACTCCGTCAGCAGCCAATGCTGGAACTTATCCGTATCGTCCACCGGCAGGCTTGCCATCACATAGAAAGCGCCCATAGGCACTTCCACCATCACGCCGGGAATCTTCCGCAGACCGGCAATGCAAACATCTCTGCGATGTCTGTACTCTTTAATGCATTCTTCCATATAGCTCTCGTCAACGGAATACAGCGCCGCCGCGCCAATCTGATCCAGCGTTGCCACGGAGAGTCTGGACTGGCAGAATTTCATCAGCGCCTTTTGCAGATCCTTATTCTTTGTAATCACGCAGCCGATACGGGCGCCGCAGGAAGAAAAGCGCTTGGATACAGAGTCAATAATAATCAGATTTTCCGCAACATCCTCAAAATGACCCATACAGGGAATCTTGCCGCTGTCATTGTAGCAGAATTCGCGGTAAACCTCGTCGCTGATAAGGTACAGATCATGCTCCTTGGCAATATCAGCCAGCAGGCGCATTTCCTCCTCGCTGAGGACTACACCGGTGGGGTTGCCGGGGTTGGTGAACATAATGGCGCGGGTATTTTCTGTAATGAGGCTTTCAATGCGGGCGCGGTCTGCATACCGGTAGCCCTCCTCAGGGCGGGTAGGCAATGCGCAGATTTTACCGCCGGCTGCATTGACAAAGGTTCTGTAATTGGGATAGTACGGCTCGGGGATAATCACCTCAGTATGAGGGTCGAGAATACTCAGGCAGGTAAACAACAGCGCCTCGCTGCCGCCGGTTGTAATGAAAATCTCATCAGATGTAAGAGAAATGCCCTGCTTCTCATAGTAATTTCGAATGGCTTCCACCAATACAGGCAGTCCAGGAGAGGGCGCATAGGCCAAGGTTTCCTGACTGAATTCACTGGTTGCCTTAAAGAACGCCTCCGGTGTGGGAAGGTCAGGCTGACCGATGTTCAGATGGTAAACGGACTTGCCCTGACTTTTTGCCTGCACCGCAAAGGGGTGGAATTTTCTCATCGGGGACAGCTTGCATCGATTGGCATTGGTTGAAATCTTCATAGGTACCTCCATTGGCAGCTTTCCTGCCATTATTATGTTTATATTCTTTTGTAAGCCGGACAAGCTCCGGACTTAAATATAACAGGATTATTAAATTGGGGACTGCCATTAAGCCGTTGGCAGTTTCTGACAGCGTCCAAACTGTGCCGGTACTTAAAACAGCGCCCAAAATCACAGAAACAGCTTGCAAAACCGCAAAACGCCTCCAAACAGCCTCACCAAACAGGTACTGGGCACAACGAATGCCGTAAAGTCCCCAGCCAATAATGGTTGCAAAGGCAAAGCAGCACAAAGCCAGCGCAAGTGGAATATTCACCCAGCTGCCATAGACATGCGCAAAGGCATTGGCAGTAATAATAACGCCCAAATCCTGTCCGTAAGGAATAGAAATTCCGCTGCAAAGGATCACCAGCGCTGTCATTGTGCAAATGACTATCGTGTCCAGAAACACTTCGATAATTCCCATAAGTCCCTGCTGGACAGGGTGATCAACCTGCGCAGAGCCGTGAGCCATTGCCGCAGTGCCCATACCGGCCTCATTGGTAAAGACCCCTCTGGACGCGCCGATGCGCAATGCGCCAAAGGCAGATCCCAGCATACCGCCGGTAACAGCTCTGGGGCAAAAAGCGCCGGTAAAAATCGCCGTAAACGCACTGCCAAGCGCATCCGCCTTCAATATCAGCAAACCGACACATAGCACCAAATAGAACACAGATGCAAAAGGAACAAGAAATGCTGCCGCATCGCCTATGCGCTTTGCGCCTCCAAGAAGCACCAAAACCGACAGGACCGCAATCGCAACACCAATTATCAGATTAACTGTCTCCGATTCCTGGCCGCCCAGCGCCCGCACAGCGCCGTTGATGCCGCCCAGCACTGCGTTGATTTGGGTGGCAGAACCCACACCGAATGCGGCAACTACACCAAAAAAGCAATACAGGGTTGCGAGAAACTGCCATTTCTTACCCATACCGTTACGGACCATATACATCGGACCGCCCACAAATGCGCCGCTTTTATCTTTCACTCGATAGCGCACGGCGAGAGTAGCCTCGGCGAACTTGGTGGCCATTCCTAAAAAGGCGCAAATCCACATCCAAAAGATCGCCCCCGGACCACCAATGGCAATTGCACCTGCCACCCCTGCCAGGTTACCGGTCCCTACGGTCGCTGCAAGGGCGGTACACAGAGCTTTATAAGGGGAAATGCCGCATTCCTTCTCCTTTGAGCGAAAGGGCGCAAAGAAGGCGCGGATAGCCGCAGGAAAGAGCTTAAACTGCGCCCAACGGGAGCGAATACTCAGTAACAGCCCTACGCAGAGAATCAAAATCAGCGCCGGGAAGCCCCACACAAACCTGTTGATTGCATCTAAAACCCTTACCATTATTTCCTCCTACAATACCACTGTTTTCCCCAATTTGCAAGCAAAATTTCACAGATACTAAAAAGCAGTTTTCCGGGCGGAAAACTGCTTTTGTAAAGGGCAATATTTTATTCCCATTTATCCCAAATTTCAGGACAGTAGCCAACGGTTACCTGTTTGCCATTGCGTACGACCGGTGTGCGAATCAGTGCCGGATTGTCAAAAATTTTATCCTCTTTCGCGCGCACATCGTCCATATACTTCATAAGCGTTATATCCGGACTTTTCCCGTTCCAGTCAATTAAATTATCCACACCGCCGACACCCTGCAAAACACTGTCAAATTCCCTGCCGGACATACCGAACCGGGGCAGATCAATCATTTGATACTTGATGCGCCGCTCCTTGAAATAGCGCTCTGCCTTCTTGGTATCAAAACACTTATTCTTTCCAAAAATCTGTATATTCAATAGGTTACCTCCATCAAACACAGTCCGCAAGCGGGAATCAGCATACCTGTATCGGCGCGCTTACCGGAAAAGAGAAGGGGGATACTATCCGGTTTGCGCTCTCCCCTTCCCACCTCCAACAACGTTCCCACCATAATGCGAACCATATGGTGAAGAAAGCCGTTGCCGGTTACCGTAAACACAATCTCATTGCCTTTACACTGAATATCAAGGCTTTTGATATAGCGAACTGTACTTTTCTTCATATTTTTATTGGCGCAGAAGGCGGCAAAATCGTGCTCACCAAGGAAATGTATAGCCGCCTGTTCCATTAAGGAAATATCCACCTCTCTGGGATCAACATACACAAACCTTCTGTCGAATACACAAGGCTCATTGCTGTTCCAAACCCGATAAGCGTAGGTTTTGGTTTTGGCATTCAGACGGGCGTGAAATCTTGGGGACACGTCCTTACAGGAATATATGCCGATGTCCTCCGGTAAATAACGCCTAAGACACGACAGTATCTCCGCACAGGGCATCGCGCTGTTACAATGAAAGCTGACCACCTGACACTTTGCATGGGTACCGGCATCGGTGCGTCCGCTGGCAGAGACGGTAATCGGCTCATCTAAAATTCTGGACAGGGTTGTTTCCAGCTTTTGCTGTATGGTATTGTCAGTGGCAGACAGCCGCTGCCAGCCCCGGTAGCGAGTGCCTTCATAACAAATATCAAGCCGCAGATTCCGCATACTCCTTCAATTCCTCTCTGGCCTCCTGCTCCGTATCCGCGGAAAACAGGAAATTTCCCTTGTAATCATAAACCTGAACGTGGCCGCTGACATAGGAAAAAGAATACATAAGCTATACCTCCAAAGGATTTATAGCCTTAGTATATCTAGCTAACAGTACAATAAACCGTACTTATTCCACTACCTCATAGCCTGCATCCACTATTGCTTTTTTCAGTGCATTTACATCCGCGTTGCCGGTAACAGTAACGGTCTTTTCCTGCAAATCAACCTCAGCGTTCTCCACACCGGCTACACCCTTACAAACCGATTCCACCCGCGCCTTACAATGCACGCACATCATTCCGTTTACTTTTATCACTGTTTCCATTTTTATTTCCTCCTGAATTTGTACCGTTTTTTCCTTTTTGTCTGCCTTAAAAAACCGCAGACGCAAGGCATTGCTTACAACAAATACCGAGCTCATACTCATTGCCGCCGCGCCCAGCATAGGACTCATCAGAATTCCCCACAAAGGATACAAAACACCTGCGGCAATGGGAATTCCCACACAGTTGTAGAAAAATGCCCAGAAAAGATTTTGCTTAATATTTCGTATGGTTGCCTTACTCAATTTGATTGCCTGCGAAACCCCGGAAAGAGAGCTGTTCATCAGCACCACACCCGCCGATTCCACAGCAATATCCGTTCCCGTACCGATTGCCATACCCACATCTGCCGTTACCAGCGCCGGTGCATCGTTGATACCGTCGCCAACCATCAATACATTGCGGCCCTGCTCCCGCAGCTTCTGCACAACGCCTGCCTTATCACCGGGCAACACATCGGAAACCACCTGTTCAATTCCCGCAGCATCGGCAATTGCCTTTGCGGTTTCTTTATTGTCCCCTGTCAGCATTACCACGCGCAAATGCAAATCTTTTAGAAGCTGGATTGCCTCTTTTGAATCCTCTTTCAGCACATCAGCAGCAGCAATAGCGCCCAAATAGCGGCTCTTTGCAGCAAAATACAACGGTGTCTTTCCGGCTGCGGTGAGTTCAGCGAACGCAGGAACAGCAATGCCCTGTTCCTCCATTAACCGCGCATTTCCGCCAAAAACAGTTTCTCCATTGATTTTTCCGGAAACACCCCGACCGGGCATCACCTGAAAATCTGTTACGGGTAAGGTAGAAGCGTCTCCTGCCTTCGCTACAATTGCTTTTCCAAATGGGTGCTCGGAATGGACTTCCAGGGAAGCAGCCAAGGTAAGCAATGCATCTGCATCCAGTTCCCCGGGCAGAATATCCGTAACCTCGGGAACACCCTTTGTAATGGTTCCGGTTTTATCCAAAACAACCGTATCCACCTTGTGGAGATTTTCCAGCACCTCAGCGTTCTTAAACAGAACACCCATTCCGGCCGCCCGACCTGTGCCTACCATAATCGCCACCGGCGTGGCAAGGCCCAAGGCGCAGGGACAAGAAATAATTAGAACGGAGATGGCAGTATTCAGGGCAAATTCCACCGACTCACCGGCAAACAGCCATACAACAAAGGCAAGCACCGCAATGCTCATCACTGTGGGTACAAAAATACCGGCAATCTTATCCGCAAGCCGGGCAATAGGCGCTTTGGAGCCACCTGCCTCCTCCACCATACGGACAATTTGAGAAAGGGTGGTATCCTCTCCAATTTTATCTGCACGGATTTCCAGATACCCTTCCCGGCTGATAGTGGCTGCGGCAACAGTATCCCCTTCTGTCTTCTCCACCGGCACACTCTCACCGGTTAATGCGCTCTGATCCACCGCTGCGCGACCGGAAAGCACCGTTCCGTCCACTGCAATCGTACCACCGGAACGAACAATCACAGTATCGCCCACACGCACCTGCTCAACAGGAATCACTACTTCTTCACCGTTCCGTCGAACTGTGGCAGTTTTTGGACTTAAATCCATAAGCTCTGCAATGGCATCACCTGTTTTACCCTTCGCGCGGGTTTCCAGGAATTTGCCCAGAGTAATCAAGGTCAGAATCATTGCAGCTGATTCAAAATACAGATTTTCACTGTACTGCCTAACAATATCCCACTGACCGTTGCCCATGGCATAGGCAGAACGGAACAGCGCAACCGCACCATAAACAAGCGCTGCACCGGAGCCAACTGCAATCAGTGAATCCATATTGGGCGCCCGGTGATACAGTGCCTTGAAGCCTCTGAAATAGTAGGATCTGTTCAGGTACACCACCGGTAGTGTCAAGAACAGCTGCAACAGTATTGCAACCAGCGCATTCTTCTCGCCGTGATACCAGTGGGGCATGGGAAGTCCCACCATATGCC
The DNA here is from genome assembly GCA_045635105.1 of Faecousia sp. GTDB lineage: Bacteria > Bacillota > Clostridia > Oscillospirales > Oscillospiraceae > Faecousia. Next base: position 21,484 of record JAZRBN010000038.1, read on the forward strand.
CCATCGTAAAATACATCAATACCGCAAGGCAGGCAAAAGAGCCAATGATCCGCATTTTCATCTGTTTCAGCTCAGAGCCTTTGACGGACGGCTCTGCTTTTTTACTGCCGACAAGACTGGCGCCATATCCGGCAGACTGAACAGCAGCAATAATGGCATCGGAAGCATTACTGCTTCCAGCATCTACGGTCAGCTTACCCGCTAAAAGATTTACTTCTGCCTTATTGACACCGTCAACTTGATTTGACACCTTCTCCACCCTGGCAGCGCAGGCAGCGCAGGTCATACCGGTTATATCAAATTTCAGCTCCACATTCCTCACTCCTTCAATTGACAAGATATCTCTTTTATGTTACTATTTTACCAAGCAATTTGAAAAATGCAAGTATTTACAAACAATCCCTAACGGTAAGGAGAATGTATATGAATATCAAAATCACATCTGACAGCACCTGTGATTTATCCAAGGAATTGCTGGAACAGCATAATATCTCTATCTTTCCGCTGACAGTGGTAAAGGACGACAAGGCATATTCTGATGGCGTTAATATCACTCCCGATGAAATCTATGCCCATGTGGCAGCCGGTGGAGATCTGTGTTCTACCACCGCAGGCAGTGTTGGTGAATACCAGGAATGGTTTCAAAAATTTGCAAGAGAGTATGACGCAGTTGTCCACATTAATATCAGCTCTGAGTTTTCTTCCAGCTATCAAAATGCCTGCCTGGCTGCTGCCGAATTTGACAATGTGGTTGCAATCGACTCCCGGAATCTTTCTACCGGCCAGGGCCTGGTGGTGTTGAAAGCCTGTGAAATGGCGAAAACAGACGCTTCTTTGGAGGAATTGAAAGATAATCTTGATAATTTCGCCCCCAAGGTGGAGGCAAGCTTCCTTTTGGATCGGCTGGAATATATGGTCAAGGGCGGTCGCTGCTCCGCGGCAACAGCCTTGGGCGCAAACCTGTTGAACCTGAAACCCTGCATTGAGGTTAAGGACGGCAAGATGGCAGTTGTGAAGAAGTATCGTGGCAATTATGCCAAATGCCTTGCCTCTTATGTCAAGGACCGGCTGGCAAACCGTGAGGATCTGGAACGCGGAACGCTGTTTGTTACCCGCACACCTGTTTCTGACGATTGCTTAAAGGCCGTGGAAACCGCCGTTGCAGAGCATGCCGATTTTGAGAACATCTATTGGACAGAAGCCGGCTGCACCATCTCCTGCCACTGTGGCCCCGGCACTCTCGGCGTCCTGTTTGTCAGAAAATAAGCCACGCAAAAACACCCCGTTCAGATGAACGGGGTGTTTTTTCAGTCAATTTCTCTTACGCGAATAACGCCTTCAATATTTTTCAAATCGGCAATTGCCTTGGCAGAAGGTATGCTGTCCAAATCAAACATCGTATAGGCATACTCTCCGCGGCTGCGGTTCATCAGGTCAGAAATGTTAATGTTCTCACCGGAGAGAACGGTAGTAAACCGGCCGAGCATATTGGGGATATTCTTGTGCAGGATGGTAACACGGGCAGCCTTGCTGCAAACGCCCATATCACAGTTGGGGAAATTTACGGAATTGACAATATTTCCGTTTTCCAAGTAATTCATAACCTGCTTAATTGCCATTTTTGCGCAGTTATCTTCCGATTCCTCGGTGGATGCACCCAGATGGGGAATGGCAACCACGCCCTCCATACCGGCGGTTTTGTCATTGGGGAAATCGGTGATATAGCGGCGTACCTTGCCGGATTTCAGCGCCTCCTCCATAGCCTCATCATCAACCAGCAGATCCCGGGCAAAATTTAAAATTACCACGCCGTCCTTCATTTTGGCAATGGATTCCCGGTCAATCATCTTCTTGGTGTCGTCCAGAAGCGGCACATGCAGGGTGATAATATCACAGTTGGCATAAATCTCATCCCGGGTTTTCACGGGAATAATGTCGCTGTCCAAATGCCAGGCTGCGTCGATGGAGATGAACGGGTCGCAGCCGTATACAGTCATACCCAGCTTGCAGGCAGCGTTGGCAAGGGGGCCGCCAATGGCGCCAAGACCGATCACGCCCAGGTTCTTACCGGCAATTTCGTGTCCTGCAAATTTGGACTTGCCCTTTTCTACCTGCTTACCCACATCGGGCGTGTCCTTAATGGTCTGCACCCAGTTGATGCCGCCAATCACATCCCGGCTGCCCAACAGCATACCGCAAAGCGCCAGCTCCACCACACCGTTGGCATTGGCGCCGGGGGTGTTGAATACCACGATACCCTCCTGGGCGCAGCAGTCCAGCGGAATGTTATTCACACCTGCGCCGGCTCTTGCAACTGCCAGGAGATTGGGGGCAAAGGACATCTCATGCATAGCAGCGCTTCTTACCACAATGGCATCCGCCTGCTGAATATCCTCAGTCTTTTGATATTCCTCTTTCCAAAGGGCAGTGCCCTTGGCAGAAATTTGGTTCAAATAATGATACTGATACATTTTCTTCCTCTTTTCCTTATGTATGGCTGGCCTCAAATTCCTTCATAAAGGCAACCAATTTCTCGACGCCCTCAATGGGCATTGCATTGTAAATACTTGCGCGCATACCGCCCACAGTGCGGTGTCCCTTCAAATTCACAAAGCCGGCGCTGGTTGCAGCCTTGACAAACTCCGCATCCAGCTCCTCGCTGCCGGTAACAAAGGGAACATTCATAAGAGAACGGTCCTCCTTGCGGACAGTGCCCTTAAAGAGCTTACTGCTATCCAAGAAATCATACAAAACTTTTGCTTTCTTCTGATTATGCGCCTGCATTGCCTCCAAGCCGCCCATCTTTTTCAGCCACTTGAACAGCTTGCCGCAGATATAAATGCCGTAGGCAGGAGGTGTGTTGTACATAGAGCCATTATCCGCATGAATCTTATAACGCAGCATAGTAGGCGTTCCGGGGAGAACATCCTCGGTAATCAAATCCTCCCGGATAATGGCAATGACAACACCGGCAGGACCGATATTCTTTTGCACACCTCCATAAATAAGACCATACTTGGTTACATCCACAGGCTCAGACAGGAAGCAGGAGGACACATCGGATACCAAAATTTTCCCCTTGGAATTGGGCAGGGTGTGGTATTTTGTGCCGTAAATGGTATTATTCTCGCAGATGTAAACGTAGTCCGCATCTTCGCTGATGGGCAAATCGGAGCAGTCCGGAATATAGGAGAAGGTCTTGTCGGCAGAGGACGCTACCGCATTGGCTTTGCCATATTTGGCTGCCTCCTCATAGGCTTTCTTCGCCCACTGACCAGTGATGATATAATCTGCAACACCGTTTTTCATCAAGTTCATAGGAATCATTGCAAACTGCTGGGAAGCGCCGCCTTGCAGGAACAGAACCTTATAATTGTCGGGAATATTCATAAGCTCCCGCAGGTCAGCCTCTGCCTCATCAATAATCTGCTGATAAGCATTACTGCGGTGGCTCATCTCCATAACGGACATTCCGGTGCCGTTATAATCCAGCATTTCGGCAGCGGCCTCCAAAAGAACCTCCTCTGGCAGCACAGCAGGACCAGCGGAAAAATTATATACTCTATTCATTTTTATTTCCTCCTAATCAATCAACAATTCAATCAAACGGTATCCATCCGGCTGGAACACGCCGGTGTTTTGAGCAGTCTTTTCAGAAAAACAGGTACTATGATTCTGAATGTTTTCACTGTCATAAAGCACATAGGGAACAGGGTCGGATGTATGGGTACGTATACAAATGGGGGTAGGATGGTCGGGCAAAACCAAAATACGGAAGGATTCCTTTGCATCCTCCAACGCCTTTTTTACCACCGCCACAATATTTTTATCAATCTCTTCAATGGAACGCACCTTATGATGCAGATTTCCCTGGTGGCCCATCTCGTCCGGGGCTTCTACGTGAATATAGACAAAATCCTGATTGTCTTCCAGCAGTGCCTTTACTGCGGCATTGGCCTTTCCAATGTAATTGGTGTCCAGAGAGCCGGTAGCGCCTTTTACATCTACCGATTGCATTCCGGCGCCCAGGGCGATGCCTTTGAGCAAATCCACAGCAGAAATCATCGTGCCGCTTAATCCGGTTTTTTCTTTGAAATTCTGCAAGGCAGGCTTTGTTCCAGCGCCCCAGAACCACAGGGAATTGGCCTTGTTCTTCCCCTCGGCGGCCCGCTTTACATTCAGCGGATGGTTGTTAAGCACATCAAAGCTCTTTTTCATCATTGCCCGGAACTTGGGATTCTCCGGTAGAAACGCACCGATTTTTTGTCCCAAATGATCGTGAGGCGGTTCCATTTCCAACAGCTGTCCCTTATCCCAAACAGTGATGTGGCGGTAGCTGGTGCCTGTATAGAACTTAAATTCCTCATTTTGGAAGGCTTCACGGACCGCGTCCATCAAAATATCTGCATCCTCAGTGGAAATTTCCCCGGAGCTGTGATCCAAAATAACCTTTTGCTCGTAATCCCCGTCCTCTGACAAGGTAACCAAATTGCAGCGGAACACCACATCCGTTTCTTTCATTGAGACGCCCACGCTGATGGCTTCCAGGGGTGATCGTCCTGAATAGCAAGTTGAGGGGTTATATCCCATCACTGCCAAATTGGCAACGTCGCTGCCGGGCTTCATTGAATCCGGAACGGTCTTCACCATACCCATTGAGCCGCCACAGGCAAGGCTATCCATTGCAGGTGTGGATGCGTACTCCAAGGGAGTCATTCCGCCCAACTCAGAGATGGGCAAGTCTGCCATTCCGTCAGCTAAAACAATCACATATTTCAATTTGGTTTCACCTCGCATACTGTCCGCTTACCGCGTACAAATGTATTTATCTATACTAGCACTTTTTATCGAAAAAAACAACACAAAAATTGATTTTTCGCATATTTTAACACATTATCCAAAACTTCCTTCGCAGACAGCGGTAAATTAATAAATAATAACAAAACCCTTGGCAAAGATTCCCCTTGCCAAGGGTTCTTTATGGCTTAAACAATACTGACCTTATAATGTTCCAGCCAGAAATTGATTTGCAGCATATAAGCGATGGTTTGCGGCAGCTTCATCAGCTGCCCGTACCAGGGCCAGGCAAACTCTGTATCCAGCAGCTGTTTCAGGGCGTTTTTATCCACAATGCCGTAAAGCGGCGCATCCTTTCGCTGTAAAAGCTGTTTCAGCAAATTGCTGACACCGTCTAAATATCTGGGGTCATAGGTCTTGGGATAGGGACTTTTCTTACGCCAAAGCACCTCCTGGGGCAAAACACCCTCCATTGCGCAGCGAAGCAAGCCTTTTTCCTTATTTCCGTAATCCTTAAACTCCCAGGGTACTCCGTATAGATATTCTGCAATCCGGTAATCGCAAAACGGAACCCGCACCTCCAAGCCGCAGGCCATACTCATACGGTCTTTTCTGTCCAGCAGCGTTTGCATAAACCACATTTGATTGAGGTTTACCATTTCCTTCATTCGTTTCTCCTGGGGTGAGGTTTCCGGCAGAATATCACACTGGGTAATGGTTTGCCCGTAGAGATCCGACACATATCCAGCCGGTTCAGTACATATACCCGGAATTAAAAACTGCGCTCTCTGCGCCGTGTTCTGCGCCCAGGGAAAACCATTGAGATTGCGCACCTCAGGATCCCGATACCAGGGATATCCGCCAAAAATTTCGTCTGCGCACTCACCGGAAAGGGCCATTTTTACTTCCTTTCGTATTTCTCTGCAAAAGGCAAGGAGAGAAAAATCCACATCTGCCATACCGGGTAAGTCCCGGGCAATTGTGGCATTTTCCAGTTCATTCAGCAGATTTTCCGGTGTGAGTACTGTCCAATGATGATTGCTGTGCAGGGTGTTTTGCATCAGCGCAATAAAGCTATTGTCGGAATTGGGTTGAAATTTTCCCGGCACAAAGTACTTGTCATTATTTTCATAATCCACAGAGAATGTGGGAAGGGTTTCTCCCCTGTCTGCCATTTCCTTTGCGCAAACCGCTGATATAATACTGGAATCCAGTCCACCGGACAAAAAAGTACCAATGGGCACATCCGATACCATCTGCCTGCGGATTGCATCGGTTACCAGATACCGCACACACTCCACAGTTTCTCCAAAGGATTCCCTATGCTCTCTGTCCCGCAGCTTCCAGTACCGCCACCACTGAAATTTACCCTGGCAATAATAACCACAGCAACCGGGCATAAGCTCCGAGATACCCTTGAAAACACCGCTGCCCGGTATCCGACCCGGACCAACCAGAATCATTTGCGCTGCGCCCTCGCTATCCAGCTCCCGAGGCACACCCGGATAGGCAAGCAAAGTCTTAATTTCCGAGGAAAACAGCAAACCGCCGGAAAACTCCGTATAAAACAGCGGCTTCACGCCCATTCTATCCCGTGCAAGAAACAGCCGTTTTCTCCGTTTTTCCCATACAGCGAAAGCAAAAATACCGTTTAGCTTGCTGACACATTGCTCGGCCCACTGGGCATAGGCATGCAGTACAACCTCTGTATCGCTATGGGTTAAAAATTCGTGTCCCAACGCCGTTAGCGCATCCCGCAGCTCCTCGGTATTATACAGTTCACCGTTATAAGTAATCACATACTCTTCACCCGCCCGGGAAAGGCTCATAGGCTGCGCACCTCCGGCAGGATCGATGATTGCCAACCTGCTGTGGAGCAAGCAGCACTCCCGCTGCATATAGCTACCCGTACCGTCCGGACCGCGATGGCGCATGGTCTGCATCATTGTATTCAAAACCGTCGAATCAAAGGCTAAATTCAGTATTCCGGCAATTGCGCACATACATTCCAGCTCCTTTCAATCCTTACAGTCTATGCTTTTTTTGATTGTATGTGCATAAATATTGCAATAAAAAGGCAAGCTATCACAGGTGATGAAAATGAAAGGCAGCAAAGATATTCTATCCTCTATTCTGAAAACCACGCAGATGGGACAAATCGGCATCCGCAGTGTTTTGAAAGCGCCACTGCGGGCAGGACTGAAAGCAGAGCTGAACTCTCAATTAAGGGAATACGATGCCATTGAGCGGGAGGCCCACGGAATTGCCCAATCCCGGGGCTGGATATTGAAAGAGTTAGATCCCGCTATTAAAGGTATGACCAATATGATGACCCGCTCTATGCTTTCCTTCGGCAACGCCAACTCCAAGGCGGCAGCAATGATGATTCAGGGTAATACCCGTGGAATCATTAAGGGCTTCAAAAACCTCAACCAGTTCCCTGCCTCTGACCAGCGCGTGGCAAATTTGGCGCAAAAGCTCATTGATTTTGAAGAAACCAATAACCGGCAGCTCCAAGGGTTTTTATAACCCTTGGAACTTTTTTTGTCTTTGGGCATAACATAAAAAGAAACCGAAAAGGAGGGATTGCCTTGTCAGCCAAAGGCTACATACAAGTTCACGCCTATACCAGTTACGCCCAAATCCCGCTGCGTGATGTTGCCGTTTCCGTTACGGATATGAGCGGCGCCGCCATCGCGCTGCGGCTTACCAACCGAAACGGCGCGCTGGATATACCCATTGAAATAGATGTTCCGGATTTAGCTTCCAGCCAAACGCCAAACACGGGTATCATTCCCTTTGCTGTGGTAAATTTGTATGCCCGGCTCAATGATTACGAGGCCATTGAAATTGAAAACCTGCAAATATTTGCCAATACCACCACACTGCAAAATTTAGAGATGATTCCCCTTTCAGAGCTGCCAAAATCCTGGAACAAGCTGGAAATTTTTAACACGCCGCCGCAAAATTTATAGGGAGGGTACTTATGGCACCGGTCGTTACACCTTTTGTACCCCAGAGAATCACGGTTCATATCGGTCCGCCGTCAACGGGAGGAGAAAATGTAACCGTATCCTTTTCGGACTATGTAAAAAATGTTGCATCCAGCGAAATTTATCCCACCTGGGACGAAAGCGCATTGCGGGCAAATATCCTTGCCATTGTGTCTTTCGCACTAAACCGTGTGTATACGGAATTTTACCGCACCCGGGGATATGACTTTGACATCACCAGCTCCACAGCCTATGACCAGTATTTTGTAAAAGGTCGGGCCTTTTTTGAGAATATCTCCCGCCTTGTGGACGAATTGTTTAATGATTATCTGCGCAGACCGGGTTTTGTAGAACCCCTGGCTGCAAAGTTCTGCAACGGAACAACGGTAACCTGCGAGGGTTTAAGCCAATGGGGCAGCCAGAATCTGGCGCAGCAGGGCTATAACGCAACACAAATTCTCCGCAGCTACTACGGAGATGTCGAAACTGTACGCAATGCCCCTATCAGAGGTATTACTTCCTCCTATCCCGGTACACCGCTGCGGGTTGGCAGCACCGGACCCAATGTGGTTGTCCTGCAAACATCTATCAACAGAATTGCCCAAAATTACCCGGCAATTCCCAAAATTCCGGCAGTTGACGGTATTTTCGGCAGCAGAACAGAGGCCTCTGTTCGAGCTCTTCAACAGATTTTTGGACTGACCCCGGATGGCATTGTTGGACCTGCTACATGGTATGAAATAGTACGGCTCTACACGGCGGTAAATTCCCTGTCTGAGCTGCGCAGCCAGGGGCAGCAGTTTTATGCCATCAACTGGACTGCCCCCAATGCTTTGCAAGCCGGTGATACAGGAGATAAGGTTCGTCAGTTGCAGTATATGCTCTCCGTTCTGTCGGCATATATTGCTGAAATACCGCCTGTTACTGTTGACGGAATCTTCGGGCAAGCCACCTGCGCAGCGGTGCTTGCCGCCCAACGCAGATTTGGTTTGGCGGAGACGGGGGTGGTTGATGGGAACACATGGGACGAAATATACGACCAGTTCTCCGGCATTGAAAATACCACCCTTCGCAGCGGGGAAACCTTCCCCAGGAGCCCTGCCGCAACTGCGCCTGCAAGCGCGGTGCGTCCTGCCGGAAACTTCCGCAGAAACGGGGGCTCGTCAACCGTACCGCTTGTCAATTACGCAAGAAGCACAACACTGACCCAATTTCCCGGTCGTGATTTAAGCGTCGGCAGCCAGGACCCAGTCAGACAGGAGGTGGTACGATGAGACCGGGTGAATCCTTTGTAGAACAACCAATCCGAAGCTTACAGACAATGCTGCGGGTTATTGCAGAAGATGATCCCCGCCTGCCCACCGTTGTACCCGACGGCATCTACGGCCCCACAACTATGCAGGCTGTTACTGCCTTTCAGCGGTTATACGGACTTCCCGTTACCGGAATTACGGACCAGGCCACCTGGGAACGGATTGTAGAAGTCTATGAACCGGCGCTTATCCGGATTGATAAGGCTGAACCCATTGAAATCATTATGGAACCGGGACAGATCTTCCGCATTGGAGACAGCAATGCATATATTTACCTGCTGCAAAGCCTGCTGATTCAGCTGTCCGGTGAAAACCCAACCATCTCCCCACCGGAGCACAACGGCGTTTTTGACGATCCCACCAGCCAGGCGCTGGCTGCCTTTCAGTTTCTTGCCGGTCTGCCTGCCACAGGGGAACTGGATAAAATTACCTGGAAGTACTTAGTAAAGCAATTTACATTAAGCGCCAACCGGCAAGCCAATTCATGAATATGTAAATTTTTTATTGATAATGCAGTTTTCTCTTGATTCAGTGGTAAAAACTGCATATAATATTAGATAAGTTGGTATGTTTGCCCGGAGGAATGAAAGCATGTTTACGAAAAATTGGAAGAAAGAGATATTCACAATTCCAAACCTGTTAAGCCTGTTCAGGCTGGCGCTGATTCCTGTCTACATTGCTATCTATGTAAACGCCCAGGAGACCGCAGACTACTATCTGGCAGCCGGAATTCTCTCTGTTTCCTGCCTGACAGATATGATCGACGGCAAAATCGCGCGGCATTTCAATATGATCACCTCTTTTGGCAAGCTGTTAGACCCTGTGGCAGACAAAGCTACCCAATTTACCCTCATCATCTGCCTGACTTGCAGATATAAGATCCTTTGGTTATTAGTCGGACTGTTTGTGCTGAAAGAAGGCTTTCAGCTGGTTGCCGGCGGTATCAACCTGCGCAAAGGGAAAATGCTGAAAGGCGCTCTCATTACCGGAAAAATTTGCACCACAATTCTGTTTGTCAGCTTGATTCTGATGGTTATGCTGCCGGGGTTGAGCATGAAGGCTGTCAATATGATTGCCATCATCGATGCAGTCTTTATGCTGATTGCCTTTACCGACTATGTGATTACCTATTTCTGCAAAGAAAACCGTTTCCAGGCATTAGAGGATTAAAAAATCAGCCCCTGTCGAAACAGGGGCTGATTAATTATTTGATTGATGATCAGAAGATACCCTGCTCCATCATAGCAGTGGCAACCTTCTTAAAGCCGGCAAGGTTTGCGCCGGCAACCAGGTTATAGCCAAGGCCGTATTCCTCAGCTGCTTCGGCAGATGCCTTATGGATATTCACCATCATCTTGTGCAGCTGCTCATCCACTTCCTCTGCTGTCCACACAAGACGCTCGGAGTTCTGGCTCATTTCCAAACCGGAAACGCCAACACCACCGGCATTGACCGCCTTGGAAGGCGCGACAATCATACCCGGCTGCTCCATAAGGAAGTACAGCGCATCGTTGGTGGTAGGCATATTGGCCACCTCAATGTAGTACTTTACGCCATTGGCGGCAATCCGCTTTGCCTGTTCCAAATTTACATCGTTCTGCATAGCAGAGGGCATAATGATATCCGCCTTCACACCCCAAGGCTTCTCACCGGGGAAGAACTGCACACCGAACTTATCCGCATAATCCTGCACGCGATTACGACCGGATGCGCGCATCTCCAACAGGTAATCTACCTTTTCTTCGCTGGAAGAAACGCCCTCGGGATCGTAGATATAGCCGTCGGGGCCAGACAGGGTAACCACCTTTGCGCCCAGGTGCAGCGCCTTCTTACAGATACCCCACGCCACATTACCGAAGCCGGAAATGGCAATGGTCTTGCCTTCAATGCTCTCGCCCTCGTGCTTCAACACTTCCTGCAAATAATAAACTGCGCCGTAACCGGTAGCCTCAGGACGGTTCAAAGAGCCGCCGTAGCTGAAACCCTTGCCGGTGAGAACACCGTTCTCCCAAACGCCCTTCAAACGGCGGTACTGGCCGAACAGGTAACCAATTTCACGGCCGCCCACGCCCATATCACCGGCGGGAACGTCAATATCCGGTCCGATATAGCGGTACAGAGCTGTCATAAAGCTCTGGCAGAAGCGCATAATCTCTGCATCGGACTTGCCGGCAGGATCAAAGTCAGAGCCGCCCTTGGCGCCGCCCATGGGCAGACCGGTCAGGCTGTTCTTAAAGGTCTGTTCAAAACCCAGGAACTTGATAATGCTGGGATTTACATTGGGCTGGAAACGAAGACCGCCCTTATAAGGACCGATTGCGCCGTTGAACTGGCAGCGGTAACCGGTGTTGGTATGGGTCTGACCGTTATCGTCAGTCCAGACAACACGGAAGGTAAACATACGCTCCGGCTCTACCATACGGTTCAGCAGGTCTGCCTTTTCATACTCCGGGTGTTTATCCACCATAGGAGCAACCGAGGACAAAACCTCTTCAACAGTCTGAACAAATTCCGGCTCGTTGCTGTATTTTTTCTTTACTTTCTCAATTACGCTTGCAACATATGCGTTCATTTTCTTACCTCCCAATTTTGATTTCAAAACAGAAACCAATTTCGTATCATTATATGTTACTGGTTAGGCATTGTCAATTATAAATATAATAAATTCTTTCAAGTATGTATAATATTTCCATTATAGTAAAGCAACCATTGATTATCGGTAAAAACCGTGATACAATAGATAAAAACCTACGGGGAGGATACAATATGGATTACAGCAAACTGCAAAACGGCAGCGATATTCGGGGCGTCGCTCTGGAAGGCATTGAGGGCCAGCACATCAATCTGACAGAGACTGCCTGCAAGGACATCGGCAGAGGCTTTGCCCTGTGGCTAATGAAGAAGACCGGTAAAAAAAGCGGTCTGCGTGTGGCTGTGGGCCGGGATTCCCGTCTGTCCGGTGAGACGCTGAGCGGCTGGATTTGCGAGGCAATGGTGCAGCAGGGTCTGCTGGTTACAGATTTTGGCATGGCAAGTACCCCTGCTATGTTTATGTCCACTGTTACCGAAGGCTATACCTTTGACGGCTCTGTGATGATTACCGCCAGCCACCTGCCCTTTAACCGCAACGGCTTTAAGTTCTTTACCTGCCAGGGCGGTTTGGAAAAAGGAGACATTAAAGAAATCCTTACCTACGCTGCCGGCAATGCCAATACCGGTATGCCGGAAGGCAAATGTGTCAGCGGCGCATTTATGGATACTTATGCCAAAATCCTTGCAGACAAAATTCGCGCCGCCACCGGTGATGAAAAGCCCCTGGCGGGTTTCCGCATTGTTGTGGATGCCGGCAACGGCGCCGGCGGCTTCTATGTGGACAAAGTTCTGAAACCCTTGGGCGCAAACACCGACGGCAGCCGCTATTTAGACCCTGACGGCAGCTTCCCCAACCATATTCCGAACCCTGAGGACAAGGTTGCTATGGCAGCCATCACCGAGTCTGTAAAGCTGGCAAAGGCTGACCTGGGCATCATTTTCGATACCGATGTAGACCGCGCCGGCGCAGTACTCTCTGACGGTAGTGAGCTGAACCGGAACAGAATCATTGCTATGCTCTCTGCCATCCTCCTGCGGGAACACCCCGGCACCACCATCGTTACCGACTCCATTACCTCCACAGGTCTTGCCAAGTTTATCGCAGAGAAAGGCGGTATTCACCACCGATTCAAGAGAGGCTACCGGAATGTAATCAACGAATCCATTCGATTGAACGAGTTGGGACAGGACAGCCAGCTTGCCATTGAGACCTCCGGCCACGGCGCGCTGAAAGAAAACTATTTCCTCGACGATGGCGCTTATCTTGTTACCAAGCTGCTGATCGAGCTTGCCCGCGGCAAGAAAGAAGGCTACACCCTGGAATCTCTGATTGCCGATTTGGAAGAGCCTGCCGAAAGTGTTGAATTCCGTATGAATATCCTGCTGGACGATTTCAAGACCTACGGGCAGCAGGTTATTGACGAGCTTACGGCATTTGCGCAAAAGCAGCCCGGTTGGAGCCTTGCGCCCAGCAATTTCGAGGGAGTTCGGGTGAATCTGGACGAGGAGCACGGCAATGGCTGGTTCCTTCTGCGGTTGTCCCTCCACGATCCTCTGCTGCCGCTGAATATTGAGAGCAACAGCATTGGCGGTGCAAAGCAAATTGCTAAGGAGCTGGCAGGCTTTATCGCAAGCTACGATAAACTGGACGCTGAAAAATTGCTCACCTTTGCCAAATAACACATTGTGCCCACACCGAAAGCGGTGTGGGCACTGAGTTTATTGGTTGATAAACCAGTCTTCTACAATATCGCTATGGGTAACCACAATGTCAATGCCAAGTAGCTCCTCCTTGGAGAAGAAACGCAACTCTTTGGATTCGCTGCTGATTGTCATTGGCATTTCCTCTTCCAATTCCAGCGCAAATACCACAATGACCATCCGCCAAACGCTGCCGTCCCGGTAGGCTGCGATCCGTCCCGGTTCGCCGTAAACGCCCAGCTTTCGGAAGCTTTCTTTGGAAATCCGCAGTCCCAGTTCCTCATATATTTCCCGGGTAATTGCCTGCAAGGTGGTCTCCTGTTTCTTCACGCCGCCGCCAACCAGACCCCAGGTGTCGCTATCCCTGCGTTTTTCCAGCAGGAGTTTTCCGTTGCAGGTGATAATGGCGTTTGCCCCCAAATGGGCGCCTTGGGTGGTCTTGGGTGGGTTTGGATGCCCCCGGTAGAATGTAACGATTGCCATACGCTCTCCCCTTTCATATGCTACCATTTTACCACAAGCCATTGCGTTTTACCAGTCAAAATTCTCCCGGTACCGGCTTGGTTACACCGGTACGGCGGGCTTTGCTGAGGCCCCCTGCCATATGGGCGTCCGGCTCCCGGGAAAATTTGGCGCGACGGATAATATTCTCCCCGAATTTATCCCGCAGCGCATCCACCGTTTCATCCAGCCGCAGCTTCCGTTCATACTGGACAGGACTGACGCCGGAAAACAAATCGTATTGCTGATAAGGCTGCCTTGCCAGCTTGGTTACCTGCACACCCAGCTGCCGCAGAGGCGTGTGTCCGTCCCAGCTTTCATCAAGGGCGCGGCAAGCAGCGCGAAACAGCTCCCCTGTAATATTGGTAGCGCCGTGGAGCTGAATCTGATGGGAAAAATGGTGAAAATCTGCGGTCCGCAGATGAATTGCCACACAGCTGCCGCTTTTCCCGTCCTTTCGCATCCGCATCGCCACGGTTTCGCACAGACTCAACAGCACCCGATAGGCTGCCTCCCTGTCTGTTACATCCCGGGCGGTGGTAACGGAATTGCCGTAGCCTTTATTCTCCGATGCCTCTGTCGTTACCAGGTCTGCATTGCGCCCGTTTGCAAAATGCCAAATGGTCTCCCCCGGCTTTCCCAGGCGCTTTCGCAGCACTGCCACATCCGCCTTTGCCAAATCACCGATCGTATAGATGCCCAGCGTCTTTAATTTCTGTTCTGTGGCAGGACCTACCAAAAACAAATCCCGCACCGGCAGCGGCCACATTTTTCCTGCCACCTCCTCCGGATACAGGGTATGCACCTTATTGGGCTTTTCAAAGTCCCCTGCCATTTTGGCCAATATCTTATTGGTGGAGATGCCCACATTCACCGTAAATCCCAGCTCATTCCAAATCCGTTCCCGCATTTTTTCCGCTGCCAGGCGGGGATCTCCGTAAATCCGCTGCGTGCCGGTCATATCCACCCACGCCTCGTCAATGGAATACTGCTCCACCTGGGGGCTAAACTGGCGCAGCACACTTACAAAATGCCGGGAGGCTGCCACATACAGCTCATAATCCGGCGGCACGACTGCAAGATGAGGGCATTTTTCAAGTGCCTGAAACAACGGCTCGCCCGTCTGGATACCGTACTTCTTGGCAGGTGTGCTTTTAGCGAGGATAATACCGTGCCGGTTTTCCTTATCTCCCGCCACCACCGACGGAATTTCCCGCAGGTCCGTCTTTTCCCCCAGCACCTTCACCCGGTACGCTGCTGACCAGGACAGGAATGCACTGTTAGCATCCACGTGGAAAATAATTCGTTCTGCCATATCAGTACACCTTCCTTAATAAATGCCAGCTATGGCTGCGAATGGTATATTTCAGCTCAAAGAGGCTCTCTTTCCCCTCCACAGTGGCGCGGCACAGAAACACATACGCCTCAATGCCCACATACTGAATTTTCTTACTGCTGACAACCTCGTCAATATCCACCCGCAAAAGCCGATGATCCTCTGTCTCCATCCGCAAGCGCAGTGGACAAATATCCCCATTGGCGCTGCACATAGAAATCACATCCACCGGCGTATTCATTTGCTCCACTGCCCTCACCTCTTTCCGTTTTCTATTATTATAGTACATTTGTTCTAATATATCAAGAGGAATTTTCCGGTTGTCAGGACCTTACTCATTTGCTATAATGACAGCAAACGACGAAAGTTGAGGGACTGCTATGTTAAAATATCCGTGCCTGGTACTGGATCACGACGACACCGTGGTCCAAAGCGAAAAAACCATCGGCTATCCCTTTTTCTGCGAAATTTTAAGCCAATACCGGCCGGGAATGTCCATCAGCTTTCGGGACTATGTCCACGACTGCCACGAATACGGGTTTGCGGATATGTGCCGCCGGCGGTTTCAGTTTACAGACCAGGAGCTGCGCGATGAATATATCGGCTGGATGGAATATGTGAAAACCCACATTCCTGCCCCCTTCTCCGGTATTGGTGATGTGATCCGCAGACAGAAGCAGGAAGGTGGTCTTATTTGCGTTGTCTCCCATTCCAGCATTCAGAATATCACCCGGGATTACGATGTGCATTTCGGCATCCAGCCGGATGCCATCTACGGTTGGGATCTGCCGGAGCATCAGCGAAAACCAAACCCCTACCCGCTGGAAGATATTCTGCGGCAGTATCAGCTGACAGCGAAAGATTTACTGATTGTGGACGATATGAAGCTGGCATGGCAAATGGCACAGCCGGTGGGCGCAGAAATTGCCTTTGCCGCCTGGGGAAAGCTGGAATTTCCGGAACTGTCCCGGGAGATGGAAAGTCTTTGCAATTACAGCTTTTCCACCCCCAAGGCACTGGAAAATTTCCTGTTTGATTAGCTTGACAGCTGTGGTATAATACCAATGAATTGAGCAAAAGGAGGTGTACAGTCTGGAAAAGGAAAGCGTAAAAGTAATGGCGCGAAACCGGGAAGCCTACCACGAATATTTTGTAGAGGAAGAAATGGAAGCCGGCATCTCCCTTTGCGGTACGGAGGTCAAGTCCATTCGTAAGGGCACACTGAACCTGAAAGATGCCTGGTGCGGCATCAAAGACGGTGAGCTTCTTATAAACCAGATGCACATCTCCCCCTACGAGCAGGGAAACCGCTTCAATCCCGACCCCCGCAGAAGTCGCAAGCTTTTGATGCATAAGCGGGAGATTATGCGTCTTTTCGGCAAGGTCAAGCAGGACGGCTATGCGCTGATTCCCCTGTCTGTGTACCTGAAAAGAGGAAGGGTCAAGGTAAAGGTCGGTCTGTGCAAAGGCAAGAAGCTGTATGATAAAAGACAATCCGCGGCCGAGCGGGACGCAAAGCGTCAAATCGACCGCGCAATGAAGGAGAGATATTAATATGAACCCTACATTCAAAATCACAATGGAAAACGGCGGTGTTATTGAGGGTGAGCTGTACCCGGAAATTGCGCCCCAGAGCGTGTATAATTTCATCGATTTGGCAAACCATAACTACTATGACGGTCTGATCTTCCATCGGGTCATTCCCGGCTTTATGATTCAAGGTGGCTGTCCTGATGGCACAGGTATGGGTGGTCCCGGCTACTGCATCAAGGGCGAATTTTTCTTTAACGGCTTTAAGAACGAGCTGCGCCATAAGCGTGGCGTGCTGTCTATGGCCCGTTCTTCTAGCCCCAATTCTGCCGGCTCCCAGTTCTTTATTATGCATCAGGATGCCAAGCATCTGGACGGCCAGTATGCTGCATTTGGCAAGGTAACTGCCGGTATGGATGTAGTGGATGCCATTGCCGCAACCAAGACCGGTATGCAGGACCGTCCGGTTGCGGAGCAAAAGATTGCTTCCATCATAGTGGACACCCACGGGGAGAATTACCCCGAGCCTAATAAGCTCCCCGATCCCTACGGAAGATTCTGAACACACGGTGGGATGCACCCCATCCCACCTTTATATGGGGATGTACTGGTTTCGACGGGGGTAGTGAGGCCGGATAAGCGGGCCGTGGCGCCTAACCACGATAAAATGGGTATCTTTTAAAATTAACTGACAACAATACTGTTGCATTCGCTGCCTAATTAGGCGCGCATCCTATCCGGAAGGTCCACGAGCCGGATCAGGGTGTCATTTGAGTGGAGCACGTGCGTGTGGTAAGCTTTGCCCACACCATGCATCATGAAGCTACCAAATCTTGCAGGGTGTTTGTTCCCGGCAAGGTAAGGGAATGTAAATAACAAACTGCGCCCGGAGAAAGTCCCTCCAAGTTGCTTTCGGACAGGGGTTCGATTCCCCTCATCTCCACCAAAAAGAAGACCACCCAATGGGTGGTCTTCTTTTTGGTGCTGAGGGGAATCGAACCAATCTAAATGCAGATGTCCAGTGAACATCTGCTGACACCAGTGCAAACACTGGTGGCTACCTTATCGTATCGATTCCCCTCATCTTTAATAAACACAACCAAGCAGATGATTGATTTAACAATCCCTCCGTCAAAAATCAAAGATTTTTGCCACCTCCCTTTACACAAGGGAGGCATATAAAAACGAGCCGTCTCGCGACGGCTCATTCTTATACTTACTTATAAAGCGGGAACTTCTCGCAAATTGCTGCCACGGTCTCGTGGACTTCCTTGGCAGTACCTTCAAAATCACAGGCAGTCAGCGCGATACAATGAGCAATCTGCTCCATTTCCTTAGCGCCCAGACCGCGGGTGGTAACCGCAGCAGTACCGATCCGCACACCACTGGTAACGGTGGGCTTCTCCGGGTCTCCGGGGATTGCATTCTTGTTAAGAGTCATATGGTTGGCATCGCAGCGGGTTTGCAACTCCTTGCCGGTGATATGCATAGGCCGCAGGTCTGCCAGCATCAAGTGATTGTCCGTACCGCCGGTAACCAGGTCAAAGCCTTCTTTCAGAAGAGCATCTGCCATCACCTTGGCGTTGCTGACCACATTGGCAGCATAGGTCTTGAACTCCGGTGCCATTGCCTCCTTGAAGCAAATTGCCTTAGCGGCAATAATATGCTCCAAAGGACCGCCCTGAGTGCCGGGGAACACAGCAGAGTTTAATTTCTTTGCATACTCTTCCTTTGCCAAAATCAGACCGCCACGGGGACCTCTAAGGGTCTTATGGGTGGTAGTGGTAACAATATCTGCATAAGGAACGGGACTCTGATGGACGCCGCCGGCTACCAGGCCTGCGATATGGGCCATATCCACCATCAGCACTGCGCCAACCTCGTGGGCAATATCCGCAAACAGCTTAAAATCAATGGCGCGGGGATAGGCAGATGCGCCGGCAATGATCATTTTGGGGCTATTCTTCTTTGCCATATCCCGAATCTGATCGTAGTCAATCAGACCGGTCTCATGATTCACATCATAGGAAACCACATTGTAGTACTTGCCGGAGATGTTGGCAGGACTGCCGTGGGTCAAGTGGCCACCGTTGGCAAGACTCATACCCATCAGGGTATCACCGGGGTTCAAAAATGCCAACTCCACCGCCATATTTGCCTGCGCGCCAGAGTGGGGCTGCACATTGGCAAACTCTGCCCCGAACAAAGCCTTTGCTCTTTCAATACACAGACCTTCCAGCTCATCTACGTGCTGACAACCACCGTAATACCGCTTACCGGGCAAACCCTCGGCATATTTATTGGTCAGCACAGAACCCATTGCCGCAATCACAGCAGGGGAAGCAAAATTTTCGGAAGCAATCAGCTCCAAGCCGTCCTGCTGACGGGTCAGCTCCCGCTGCATCATAGCCGCTACTTCATTATCATACTCTGCCACAAAACCGATTGAATCCATTACCTTATTAAGCATATCCTTATAATTCCTTTCAAAAGTAAAACAAAAAGCAGTCCCATAGAGGACTGCTTCATACTGCGGTACTTTGCACTTACGTCTCTGTCCATTTGCCTGAGAGATTCGGCATTTGCCTTGCACCTTCGGCACACAACTGAATGTGTTCTCCAGAGAGTCCTCTGCTTTTCGGTCGAAACTCTTCCGGAAAGCGTCTAAGGTATTTTGTTTTCTGCGTTTATTATACACAATATCATATAAATGTCAAGCATCCCCCAAAAAGTTCAATGGGGGATGCTTACAGTTAATCTTGGGCCGGAATATTCTTCATTGTAAGGCTGATGCGCTTTCGCGGCTCATCCACTTCCAAAACGGACACCTTTACGATATCACCCACCTGCACAATCTCAGACGGATGCTGAATTTTCCGGTTGCACACCTGAGAGATATGCACCAGCCCGTCTTGATGGACACCGATGTCCACAAACACACCGAAGTCAATAACATTGCGCACAGTGCCGGAAAGGACCATGCCTGGCTTCAAATCCTTCATTTCCAGCACATCGGTGCGAAGAATGGGAGCAGGCAGATCATCACGGGGATCTCTTCCGGGTTTGAGCAGTTCCTTAACCATATCCTCCAGGGTGGGTACGCCTACCCCGCAGCGCTGCGCCGCATCCGGAATGGATTCCAGTCTGGCTTTCAGCTCCTGCAACTTACCTGCGGACACATCGGTTTTATCGTAGCCACACAGAGTCAGAAGGGTTTCCGTAGCCTTATAGGTTTCCGGGTGGACGCCGGTATTGTCCAGAATTTCCTTACTCTCCGGCACTCGCAGGAAGCCTGCGCACTGTTCAAAGGCCTTGGGTCCCAATTTAGGTACTTTTTTCAGCTGCGCTCTGGAAGTAAATGCGCCATTTTCCTCCCGGTACGCCACAATATTCTTTGCAGTCGTACCGTTGAGTCCCGATACCTGCTGCAACAAGCTGACAGATGCGGTATTCACATCCACGCCCACAGCATTAACGCAATCCTCCACCACGCCGCACAAAGCCTCATCCAGCCGTTTCTGGGGGCAGTCATGCTGGTACTGGCCAACGCCAATGGCCTTGGGATCAATTTTAACAAGCTCTGCAAGAGGATCTTGCAATCTG
The DNA here is from genome assembly GCA_045635105.1 of Faecousia sp. Taxonomy (GTDB): domain Bacteria; phylum Bacillota; class Clostridia; order Oscillospirales; family Oscillospiraceae; genus Faecousia. The sequence goes on from JAZRBN010000038.1 coordinate 41,850, forward strand.
CGGGCAATGGACACCGCGGAACGCAAATTTACATCGTACTCCGGGAACTCCTCCGCAGCCAGCTTGGAGGCGGAGTAAACCGACGCACCGGCCTCGTTAACAATCATATAGCTAACGCCGGGGAGCTTGCGCAGCATCTCCACAGTCATTGCCTCCGTCTCCCTGGATGCTGTGCCGTTGCCGATGGCGATGTGCTTGACACTGTATTTGCCAATCATACGGGACAGTTGCGCAATTGCCTCATCCTTTTTCCGCTGGGAAAAGGTGGGATAAACAACAGTTGTATCCAGCACTCTGCCCGTTCCGTCTACCACGGCCACCTTACAGCCGTTCTTATAGCCGGGGTCCAGCCCCATAGTAACAAAGCCCTTCACCGGGCGCTGCATTAAAAGGGGTTTCAGATTCAATGCAAAATTGGCAATGGCAGACTCCCCTGCCCGATCCGTCAAGGTGCTGCGCAATTCCCGCTCAATACTGGGGGCAATCAGTCGATCAAACGCATCCTCAGCTGCCGCTTTCACAAAGCTTGACACCCACCTGGTAGGCTTCAACGCCATACGGCACACCAGCGCCTGTCCCTCCGTTCCGGGCAACGCGGCAGATACTTTCAGATACCCTTCCTTTTCACCCCGGTTAATAGCCAAAATCTGGTGGTTCATCAAACGGGAAACAGGTGTCTTAAAGGAATAATACAGTCTGTATACGCTGTCCTTTTCCGGGTCGGTAGCCTCTACCGCAATCACCGCGTACCGCTCCATTTTCAGTCGAAGAGCCTTGCGGATATCCGCATCGTCGGAAATCATCTCGGCAATGATATCCGATGCGCCCTGCAAGGCATCCTCAACGGTTTCTACGCCCTTTTCAGGATCAATGTAATTCTGCGCCAACGCTGCGGGATCTTGCCCATCCTGTTCATAAATTGCCAACGCCAAGGGCTCCAGGCCCTTCTCCTTGGCAACAGTTGCCCGGGTACGGCGTTTTTGCTTATAAGGACGGTACAAGTCCTCTGCTTCGGCAAGTGTAGCAGCAGCTTCGATAGCTGCCCTTAATTCCTCAGTCAGCTTGCCCTGCGCATCAATTAAAGCAATAATATCCTGCTTTCTTTCAGCAAGGTTTCGCAAATATGTCAGTCTTGTTTCCAGGTTTCGTAGCGCAGTATCGTCCATACTGCCGTGCAGCTCTTTCCGGTAACGGGCAATAAAAGGAATGGTGTTTCCCTCGTCCAAAAGAGACACCACATTTTTAACATATTCTGTCTTTTGACCCAGTTCCAGAGCCAATGCTTCAATAATTTTTTCCATAACGCGCTCCTATTTTTTAATGCATCGATTATACCACAGAGAGGTCAATTTTTCAATCCGTAGAAAACAGCCAAAATCCCCTTAAATTTAACGGTTTTCCCTTGCGAAGTAATCAATAAAATGATATACTATGGTAAAATTCATAGCAAAATGGGAGGAATAGTCCGTGAATTTACCGATTCTTGCCACCCTGTCGGGCAGCTACCTGCAAATGAAGCCTGCTCTGTATTTACTGGTAGTGATTTTGGCAGTGCTGTTTATAGGCAGCATCAGCTTTACCTTAATCAGCGCGCAAATTAAGACAAGCAAAAATAAGCGCCGGTCGCAAAGGACCGTGCTGCGTCTGATGTACATCACCACTGTTTTGGTCTTCATACTCACAGCTTTGTGCTACCTCCGTTTCAGATCAGTAAAGCAGCAGCTGATGGATGCAGGCAATACAAAGCCCTCCCAGACCACCACAACAGATGGTAGCTCTGACACTACCGCTGATACCCAGGACAGCACCCAGGACACCACCGAGGACACTACACCTCCCCCCGAGCCCACTTTCACCCCGGAAAAGATGGATTACAGCGATCCGGACAAGTGGGGTATCAACTGGGAGATTATTACCAGCGGCGCAATTGTTGACAGCTACGAAAGAGAGGAAGCCATCTCCTTTGGAAAACCGGAGGACTACTTTGCCCTGCCGGGTATTGCCACCTTCCGGGGCAACAACTTCCGCAACAGCGCCGTTTACGGCACTGCAACCGTTACCGATGAAACGCTTAACAAGCTTTGGACTCGGAATGTAGGCTCGCTGAACGGTTGGCCCGGCTGTGGCTGGACCGGGCAGCCGCTGATGGTGCAATGGGATGCGGAAACCAAGGCAATTATGAATATGTACCCCAGCAAGCAGAGTAAAGAAGACCTCGTAGAGGTCATCTATGCAACGCTGGACGGATTTATCTACTTCTATGATTTAGAGGACGGCTCTTATACCCGCGACCCCATCAATGTGGGTATGAACTTTAAGGGCGCAGGCGCTCTGGATCCCAGAGGCTACCCCATTATGTATGTTGGCTCCGGTGATTACATCAACGGCAAAGTCCCCAGAATGTACATCATCAGTCTCGTTGACGGCAGCATTCTCTATGAGCGCAGCGGCAGCGATGCTTTTACCAGCCGGAGCTGGGCGGCATTTGATTCCAGTCCTCTGGTAGACGCAGAAACTGACACCCTGATCTGGCCCGGTGAATCCGGAATTCTCTACACCTATAAGCTCAACACCGCCTATGACAAGGCAGCGGGAACGCTGACCATTGACCCGGAAGAGATCGTAAAAACCTACTATACTGCCGAGCGATCCAATGACAGCACCTACTGGATTGGCTACGAGCCCAGCGCGGTAATTGTGGACCGGTATCTGTACATCTCTGAAAACGGCGGTCTGTTCTTCTGTATTGATTTGGATACTATGGAGTTAATTTGGGCGCAGGACACCCGGGACGACTCCAACTCCACCCCTGTCTTTGAATGGAACGGACTGGACGGCGGCTATATCTACACCGCTCCGTCCCTGCACTGGACCTCCAACGGCGGACAAGGCTATATTTGCATTTACAAGCTGGATGCCAAGACCGGCAAAATTATATGGGAACAGAAATTTGACTGCCATACTGTCAGCGGCGTTTCTGGTGGTGTGCAGTCCTCTCCCCTGCTGGGAAAACCCGGCACAGAGCTGGAAGGCTTGATCATCTACACCATCGCCCGAACCCCCAATGAATGGGACGGCAAGCTGGTAGCCTTCGACACGGAAACCGGCGAGATTGTATGGGAAAAGCCTATGGACTACTATTCCTGGAGTTCCCCGGTTGCGGTCTACAACGAAGATGGCAAGGCATACATCATTGTCTGCGATTCTGTGGGCAAGATGGCTATGCTGGATAAAGATGGCAACACGCTTTACACCTTGGAGCTGGACAGCAACATTGAAGCATCCCCCGCAATTTTCGAAAATACATTGGTAGTCGGTACACGCGGCGGCGCTGTGTACGGCATAGAAATCAAATAAACCATAGGAAAACCGCTCGACTCAGTCGAGCGGTTTTTTAACGCTTATTTATCCCAAAGACAATTCCAGTTCTGTACGAAGTATTCAACACCGGAGTACACTGTGGTTACGATAATCACACCGTTTACTATCACAGCAAGCCAGGACACAGTGGGAAATGCCATCAGCACACACAAGCCAATCATCGTGCTTGCGGTCTTGACCTTACCGCTCCAACCGGCTGCAATGACCTTACCCTTGCCCACAGCCACCAAACGCAATCCGGTAACAGCAAATTCCCGTGTCAGCACCAGCATCAGCGCCCAGGCCGACATAATACCCCACTCACAGAACATAGTCATTGCCGCGATGGTCAGCAGCTTGTCCGCCAACGGATCCAGGAACTTTCCAAAATCACTGACCTGATTGCAACGACGGGCAATTTGACCGTCCACATAGTCGGTAAGACTTGCAAGAATAAACACCGCCAGCGCCAGCCACATCCACAGACCCGGCTGACCGCCACTAAGATACATCAGTAGCATATAAAGCGGAATAAACGCCACACGAATAAGTGTAATTTTACTTGCCAGGGTCATCATAAATCCTCCAATACATAGCCGCACAGATCGCCATCTGCTACGCCGTCAATACAAACCTTTACAAACGCACCTTCCGGCAGCGCATCCTGGGTCGCAATCCAAACTCTGCCGTCAATTTCGGGAGAATCAGCGTAGGTGCGGCCATAAAACTGCTCCAAATCCTGATCAAAACCATCCACCAAAACTTCAAGGGTTTTTCCCAGCATAGACGCATTATAGTCATCCATAATCCGAGACTGAATGGTTTCGATCTGCTGCGCGCGCTGCTGGGCGGTCTCCGAATCCACAAAATCCATTTGTGCGGCAGGTGTACCCTCTTCCGGGGAAAACGGGAATGCGCCAACACGCTCCAAGCGCTGCTCCTTCAAGAACTGGCACAGCTCTTCAAATTCTTCCTCACCCTCACCGGGAAGTCCGGTAATCACACTGGTGCGCAGAACCAGTCCAGGAATCCGCTGCCGCAATTTGGCAAACAGCTGATCCAGATATTCCCGGTCGCCCCGCCGGTTCATCAGCTTCAAAATCTTACTGTTGCAATGCTGGATCGGAATATCCAGATACTTAACGATCTTCGGCTCTGTTGCCATAACCTCAATCAGCTCATCATCAATTTCATCCGGATAGGTATAGTGCAGCCGTATCCAACGGAAGCCATCAATCTGACAGAGCTTACGCAGCAGCTCCGGAAGCAACCGTTTCTTGCCGGGCAAATCCGTTCCGTAACGGCTGGTATCCTGGGCAACCACCAAAAGTTCCTTCACGCCATTGGCTGCCAGCACCCGTGCTTCATACAGCACATCGTCCATTTGGCGGCTGCGGAACTTTCCACGAAGGTAAGGAATAATGCAATAGGCGCAACGGTTATCGCAGCCTTCGGCAATCTTTATGTAAGCATAATGCTCCGGCGTGGTGAGAATCCGACCGCATTCCTGTTCAGGCGTGTCAATGGAAGCAAAATCACTGACCGCATCGCCGGAGAGCAGCTTCTCGATTGCCGGTACAACCTCTGTGTAGCTGCCAGTGCCTAAAATGCCATCCACCTCGGGCATTTCCGTTATAATTTCATTCTGATAGCGTTGCGACAAACAACCGGTAACCAAAATTTTACCCACATAGCCCTGCTCTTTCAGCTGGGCAACGGACAAAATATGGTCAATGGCCTCAGCCTTGGCAGAATCAATAAAGCCGCAGGTGTTGATCACCACCACATCTGCGCCGACCACATCCGCCTGCACAGTATGGCCAGCTTCCTGAACCCGGTACATCATACGCTCGCAATCAACCTGATTTTTTGCGCATCCCAGGGAGATAAACCCAATATTAGCCATAATACTCCTCCTGAAAATCTCCGTCCCGGTCAAAAAGCTGAAAAGCCTTGCGGATTTCTCCGTAGCTGTGCCCCCGCCGCAGCAGGGCATCCGTTACCCGTCGTATATCCTTCTCCTGACGGCTGTCTCCCAAACGGGACTGCAAAAAGGAAAGGATTTTCTCTGTCTGGTCGGGATAATCCGCCAAAGCAGAATCCCAATATTCCTTGGGAATTTGCTTTTCATACAGCGCCTGCTTGGCTCTGCTGCGTCCGTACCCCTTGGAAATACAACGCTGAACCACTTGCTGCGCCGTCTTTTCATCGTCCAGCAGGTCCAGGTCCGTCATCCACTCCACAGCCTGTTGGGCGTGTAGCTTGCTCTCGCCCTTTTGTAAGAGTCTCCGCTCCAAATCCGCCTTGGACACACTGCTGGCAGACACAATCCGTACCGCACGCATTTTAGCAGACATCTGCCCGGCAGCAGCACGCAAACTGCTCAGTTCATCGGTATTTAATTCCCGTCCCGCATACAGGCCGAAATCCTCAACCGTCTGGCGGTACAGGCGCATAACAGCGCCGTCATCAAATTTCACTGCGTACCGCCCGGCTCTGTCCGGTCGGGCGGCAACAGACTCAATCTTCATCATCAAAATCGTCAGCGCTGACGGCTATGGGCCGCTCTGCTGCCTTGGCAGGAGTTCTGGAAGCAGCGCCCGCAATCAGCTTTTCACGCACCTGCGCCTCTACCTGCTCAGCGATATCGGGGTTGGATTGCAGGAAGGACTTGACGCTGTCTTTACCCTGGCCGATGCGCTCGTCGCCCATACTGAACCAGCTGCCGCTCTTCTGGATAATCTCCATCTGCACAGCCAGGTCCACCAGTTCACCCCACTTGCTGATACCCTCGCCATACATAATGTCGAAATAGGCCTCACGGAACGGGGGCGCAACCTTATTCTTAACCACCTTTACGCGGGTCTTATTACCCACAACATTGCCGCCCTCTTTCAGCGATTCCACGCGGCGCACATCCAGCCGCACAGAGGAATAGAACTTCAAGGCATTGCCGCCGGTGGTGGTCTCGGGATTGCCGTACATCACGCCAATCTTCATACGCAGCTGATTGATGAAAATCACCACGCAGTTGGTCTTGGCAATGGTGCCTGCCAGTTTCCGCAGCGCCTGGGACATAAGGCGGGCCTGCAAGCCCACAAAGGTATCACCCATTTCGCCCTCGATTTCCTGCTTGGGAACCAGGGCCGCAACGGAGTCCACCACCACGGCCTCCACAGCGCCGCTGCGCACCAGCGCATCGGTAATTTCCAGCGCCTGCTCACCGGTATCCGGCTGAGAGACCAGCATATTGTCGGTATCCACGCCCAATGCAGCTGCGTACACAGGGTCCAGGGCATGCTCAGCATCCACAAAGGCAACCTCGCCGCCCATCTTCTGCGCCTCTGCCAAAATATGCAGCGCCAGGGTGGTCTTACCGGAGGATTCCGGTCCATAAATCTCAATAATACGGCCCTTGGGTACACCGCCGATACCCAGCGCTGCGTCCAGCGCCAGGCTGCCGGTGGGGATCGCATCCACATTCATATCCGGGCGGTCGCCCAGACGCATAACGGTGCCTTTGCCGTAGCTCTTCTCAATCTGAGACAGTGCCGTTTGCAGCGCCTTCTTCTTATCCGAGGCGGGGGTGGGAGCTTCGTAAACAGTTTTCTTTGTAGCCATAGTTACGCTTCCTTCCTGTCGTAACGGGCAAGCACTGCCCGTTCTCTGTCATTATAATCTCTGGACCGTTCCAGTATTGTAAACCCATTTTCTTCCAGAAGGCTGCAAACCGCATCCCCCTGACTACTACCAAATTCAAAGCACAAATAGCCGCCCGGCTTCAATGCGCTCACAAAATTCATCGTAATTGCCCGGTAAAAATCCAGTCCGTCCTCACCGCCGTGGAGCGCCAAACGGGGCTCGAAGGCGGCAACGCTGCGGGGCAG
>JAZRBN010000039.1:0-12851 GCA_045635105.1 Faecousia sp.
GTGGTGGAGGTGCTGGATCCTATGGTGCTGGGCAGCAAGGTGGTGGATGTGTGTCAGTGTCCCCGGGAAGGGGCAGTGCAGCAGATTCCCGAGGGGATTTGCGGCTGCTTTGATGAGGAGCTGGTGCTGTGCGGCGAGCAGCGGCGGCTGCTGGTTACGCTGGGGCAGTTCTCGATTGTGCGCTTGGAGAGAGATGCCCAGCTGGTGGTGCCGGTGTTGGATTACAGCATTCCTACCAAGGAGTGCTGCGATAGTGCCGGCTGTGCAGAGGACCCTTGCGAGCTGTTTTCCAAGATCCCGTTCCCAACACAGGCCTTTGCCCCTGCCGGGTGCGACCGGGACTGCGATCAGGATAAGGACTGCTATACCACAACTTAATAAAAAAGGCGCGTTGCAAAACGGTGCAACGCGCCTTGAAAACAGGCAATTTTCTTACAATCTCCCGGTGAAAAATCCAAGATTTTTGACAGCCCCCTTGTATAAAGGGGGCTTTTTTATTTAGCCGCGCATCAGGCGCTTCCGCGCCAGATTGATAGGACCTTCCGTCATACGGGTGATCCAGGCAAGGCTTTTGCCGCAGCCGTATGCCACGCAGGAGGCAGGGTCGTCGGCAACGGCACAGGGGATACCGATGCGCTCTTGCAGCAGCAAATCCATACCCCAAAGCTGGCTGCTGCCGCCGGTGAGGACGATGCCGGTGTCGGCAATATCGCCGACCAGCTCGGCAGAGGTGTCTTCCAAAACGGAGAGAATTTCGTCGGCGATCCGGTGGGCGTGCTTTTGCAGCAACGCGCAAATTTCAGAGGAGTCAACGGTGATTTCCCGGGGGATACCGGATTTGGCGTCCCGTCCCTTGACGGTCATAGCGGGATTGTCGTTACGGGGATAGACAGAGCCGATTTGGATTTTGATATTCTCCGCGGTGGGCTGACCGATGATGACCTGATACTTCCGCCGGATATGCCGGGCGATGGATTCGTCAAAGTGGTTGCCTGCCAGCTTCATAGAGGAGGCAGAGGCTACACCGTTCATAGACAAAACGGCGATGTCTGTGGTGCCGCCGCCGATATCCACCACCAGGTGGCCGGTAGGACCGCTGATGTCCAGCCCTGCGCCCAGAGCAGCTGCCAGGGGTTCTTCAATTAAGTAGACCCGTCGGGCGCCGGCTTCCAGGGCGGCATTGATAACGGAACGCTCCTCCACTTCTGTGATGCCGCTGGGCACACTGACAATCACTCTGGGCTTGGGAGAGAATACAGAGCCTTTGTCGGCGGTGCGGAGCAGGTGTTGGAGCATTTTGACGGTCATTTCGTGGTCAGACACCACGCCGTCTTTCAGCGGATGCATGGCAACCACATTGCCGGGGGTTCTGCCCAGCATATTCCGGGCGGCTGCGCCCACTTGCAGGATTTTGCCGGAGTTTTTATCCACTGCCACCACGGAAGGCTCGCGGGCGGTAATGCCCTTGTCCGCCTGATAGATCAGCACATTGGAGGTACCCAGGTCAATGCCCAGGTCATTGGAGAAAAATTGCATAGTCATTCACCTACATTTTATTTGGTATTGTGATTGGCCGCGGCTAAGGCGGCGCAAGTGATTTCTTTGGCTCCGGCGGTAAGCAGCACCCGGGCGCATTCCGAGGCGGTGGCACCGGTGGTGATTACATCGTCCAGAAGTAATATCCGCTTTCCACGCAGGTTTTCCGGGGAGACTGGCGCATAGGCGCCCAGCACATTTGCCCGGCGGCGGGAGGCATCCTTGATGCCGGATTGGGGTGGGGTGTTGCGGATTTTTCGCAGGGTTTTCATCGGTGTGATGCCCAGCTCCGCGCCTACGGCGTGGGCAAGGAGTTCTACCTGGTCATAGCCACGGCGCAGCCGGCGCAAAGGCGCAATGGGCACCCAAGTGAGAATGTCAAAGGTATCCCAGTCTTGCTCTTGGAGTTTTACCGCAAGAATCCGGCCGTAGGCCGGCGCATAACTGCGGCGACCGGCAAACTTGTAGCGCAACAGACTGCCACGCACGGTATCTTTATAATACCACACCGCGGTCCATCCTGCAACAAAAGAAAGTTTTGTTTTGGATTTTTCAAAATAGGGGGCGGTTTTTCGGCAGTTATGGCAGAAATCCGTTTCGTTTTTTGTGAGAAATTCCCGGCACAGTATGCAGCGGGGAGGAAATAGGAGGGAAAGGAGTTGTTTGAGCATATTGGGCTTATTTTTGTTGCAGGCGCAGTTTCAGTCCGGTGTAGCGGCGGCCGGTTTTGGCGTTTTGAGTCATAGTGGCAATGGTTTCCTCCCGGCCTGCGATAATCAGCAACTCCCGGGCGCGGGTAATGGCAGTGTAGAGGATGCTGCGGCTGAGCAGGTACGCCGATGCGTTCCAGGCAGACAGCACCACTGCCCGGTACTCGCTGCCCTGGGATTTGTGGATGGTCATAGCGTATGCCAGCTCCAATTCGTTCAGCTGGGTGAAGTCATAATCAGCAATCCGGTCATCATAGAGGATGCTTAGCAGCTCGGTTTGGGGGTCGATTCGCTGAATAATGCCGATGTCGCCGTTGAACACGCCGGCGCCTACGGCGCTGCCGTCGGACTTTTTCCAGAGCAGGTCATAGTTATTCCGAATCTGCATCACCCGGTCGCCTTCCCGGAAGACGGTTTCGCCCAGCTTATGCTCCTGTTTTCCTTGGGTGGGGGGATTTAAGCCGGCTTGGAGCAGCTTGTTTAAGGCTACGGTGCCGGCTGCGCCCTTTTTGGTGGGGCAGAGCACTTGAATCTGGTCGGCGGGAATGCCCATATTTTGAGGCAGGCGTGTGGTGCACAGCTCTACCACAGTGTGGGCCGTATCCTCTTCTGTGCGGCGGGGCAGGAAGAAAAAGTCGCTCTTTGTATTTCGCAGCTCCGGCTGCTCGCCCCGGTTGACCCGGTGGGCGTTCATAACAATCAAGCTCTCCTGGGCCTGGCGGAAAATCTCTGTGAGCCGGACGGTGGGAAGCACATTGCTGCGGAGCATATCCCGGAAGGGGAAGCCCGGCCCCACAGGGGGCAGCTGGTCCGCATCGCCCACCAGAATGAGTCGGGCGTTTTGGGGGACTGCCTGCAACAGGGCGTAGAGCAGCTGCACATCTACCATAGACATTTCGTCTACGATGATGGCATCGGCTTTTAAGGGGTCGCTTTCGTCCCGGGTAAAGACAAGATGTCCGGTGTGGGGGTCGATTCCTGCGCCCAAAAGCCGGTGGATGGTGGCAGCTTCACTGCCGGTAACCTCAGTTAAGCGCTTGGCGGCGCGGCCGGTGGGGGCGCACAGCAGACAGCGCAGTCCCATTTGGCTGTACAGGGAGAGAATACCTTTCAGCACGGTGGTTTTGCCGGTGCCGGGGCCGCCGGTGATCAGAAGCAGTCCGGAGGTGGCAGCCTCTTCCAACGCAAGGGTTTGCTGAGAGGAATAGGAGAGGTTACTGCTCTGCCCTGCCTGGCGGAGCTTTTTCGGCAGGAAGGCAGGGGTGGGATAGCGGCAGGCGGCGTGCTGCAACAGCCGGCGGGTGCAGTAGGTTTCTGCATTGTAAAGGTTTGGCAGGTAAATAATATCCATATCCGCCAAGGTGTCCCGCGCCAGGCGTTCAGCCTCCAACAGACGGTGGATGCTGCTTACCACTGCGGCTTCGGGTATGTCCAGCAGCTGGGTAGTGGCGGCAAGGAGCTTGCTCTCCGGCAGAAAGCTGTGGCCTGCGGAGAGATTATAGCGCAGCTCAAACAGAACGCCTGCGTCGATGCGCCGGGGGTCATCGCCGGCAATGCCCAGTTCAATGGCGAAGCGGTCCACTGCGCCGAAGGGGGCGTCCAGTCCCTCGTCCATCAGAAGGTAGGGGTCGTCATAGAGCAGGTCGATGGTGGTTTCTCCGTAAAGCTTATAGGTTTTTACCGCCAGCTCCGTGGGCAGGTGGTGGAGGGTGAAAAATTCCATTAAATGGCGCATACCCACTTGCAGGCGGAACGCCTCGCCGATTTCCAGCGCCTTTTTTGCAGAGATGCCCGCTACATGGGAAAGCTGTTCCGGCTCCCGCTCCATAATCAGCAGGGTCCGGTCGCCGAATTTATCCACAATCCGGGCAGCCATACGGGGGCCGATGCCCTTGATGATTCTGCCGGAGAGGTAGGTAAGAATTTCTGTCTCGGTTTGGGGCATTAGACGCTCCAAAAACTCCGCCTCAAACTGGCGGCCGTAGCTACTGTGGTTACTCCATTTTCCCGTAACCATCAGTTTTTCGCCTACCACGGGCAGGGGAATGGTGCCGACTACGGTTACGCTCTGGCGGTTATCCAGCCCTAAGCGCAGCACGGCATAGCCGTTGTCGTAATTCTGAAAGACAACGGCGGTAACAGTGCCCTGTAAAATTTCCAATTCCTGCTGATTCAATGTGGCTTCTCCTGTCTGTTTATGTTCTTTTATCAGTTTACTATATTTTTGCGGGATTGGAAAGGGAAAACACAAAATTCCTTCAAAAAAACCAAGTAAGGGTTGCATCATTTGAAAAAAATGGTATAATATAAAACAATGTATTATAATGGGGAGAATTTGGATGAAGAATTTGCAGCTGCTGACTTGGCTGACCCAGTTGGGCATTAGCACGGCGGTACCGTTGGCAGGTTTTGTGCTGCTGGCAGTATGGCTGCGAAATCGGTTTGATTTGGGGCTTTGGGTGCTGTTTGTGGGTATCGGTTTGGGGCTTTTTTGCGCCGTTGACGGTTTTTGCAAAAACTTGAAGCGATTGAATTCTTTGGGTAAGGATGAAAAGATGAAGAAGACTCCGGTTTCCTTTGGGGAACACGAATAAACGGGAGATCAGTATGGATATTCGGAAAGAAGTCCTTCGGCAGACGGGAATCGTGGCGCTGGGGGAAGCGGTAGGCGTGGCAGCCATGATTGGCCTTTTTGCTCTGCTGGGGAAATTTGATATGGGTGTGCTTTTAGGCGGCATTGTGGGCGGTCTGGTGGCTGTTGGCAATTTCCTGGCAATGGCCATCGGTGTGAATATCGCCGCGGATAAGGCGCAGAAGCAGAATGTAAAGGGTGGACAGGCTACTATTAAAAGCTCTTATTTATTAAGATTGGTGATTATGGTGCTGGTTCTGTACGCCTTTGCAAGGAGTGGACTGTGCAATGTGGTGGCGCTGGTGGTACCGCTGATTTTTGTACGCATTACTTTGACCCTTTGGGAATTTTTTAGGAGAAAGCCAGGTGAAAAAACAGTATGAATGTGAGTGTTGACGGCGCGTTTATTTACTTTACCATTCCTGTTTTCGGCGGAATTCCCATTACCCAGACTACGGTATCCTCGTTTCTGGTAACGCTGATTTTGTGCATTGCCTGTGTGAAGCTGGGGAAGAATCTGCAAAAGCGTCCGACCGGCGCACAGGTGCTGGTGGAAAAGGGCGTGAGTATGATTTACAACCTTACGGTCAGCGCCATGGGAGAACACAATGCCCACTGGGCGCCCTTTATGGGCACGCTGTTTTTAAGCAGTATTTGCGGCAGCTTGATCGGTATGACCGGCTTTTTGCGGTCGGTTACCGCGGATTTGAGCGTAACGCTGGTGTGGGCGCTGATGGTTACTGCCTTGATTTGGTACTACAATATTAAAAATAACGGTCTGCTTGGGTGGTTAAAGGGATTTACAGAGCCTATTGTGGTGATGACCCCTATGAATGTGATTTCGGAAATTGCCCAGCCGGTTTCTATGGCGTTTCGTCATTTTGGTAATGTGGCCGGCGGCGGTGTGATTACGTCTATTATTTATACCGCTTTTGCGTTGGTGTCCTCGCTGGTGCTTAACGCTATTGCCGGTCTTGGGTGGCTGATGGGTGTTGCGCTGATAGCCGCCGGTTTGGCTGGCTGGTTTTTGGGCAAAAAGACAGCGGTGAAGATTTTATCGGCTGTGAGTTTTTTGTTGGGCGTGTTCGGCCTGTTGCAGGCGCTGGGGATTCTCTCCGGTGTGCCGGTGCTGGCGCTGGGCGTGCCTGCGGTGCTGAGTGTGTATTTTGACGTGTTCTCCGGCTTTGTACAGGCGCTGGTATTTACCTTGCTGAGTATGGTGTATATCGCAGGGGCTTGCCCTCCGCCGGCGGAGAAAACGGAATAATTATGTAAACCAAAAATGTGATTAACTTTTAGGAGGAAAAAGATTATGGAATTCAACGCGTATTTTTTGAAGGCAATGTGCGCCATCGGCGCAGGTCTGTGTATGGGTATCGGCGCTATCGGCCCGGCTATCGGTGAAGGTAACGCGGTCAGCCACGCCCTGGAAGGTATGGCTCGTCAGCCGGAGACTGCCGACAATCTGCGTACCAATATGATTCTTGGTTGCGCTATTACAGAGACCACCGGTATCTATGCTCTGCTGATTTCTTTCCTGATTCTGTTTGCTACCGGCGTGTAAGCTGCTTTCTGAAAATCCCATAGAAAGGAGCAAACAAGGTGTTTGAGAGTTTTATTGGCATCAATATTTGGACAGCTCTGTTTACACTGCTGAATTTTTTGGTGCTGTTTTTTGTGGCAAAGAAATTCCTGTTTGTACCTGTGAAGAAGATGATTGATGCCCGGCAGCAGGAGATTGACCAGATGTATGCCCAGGCGGGTGAGGCTAAGGATAGCGCACTGGCTATGGAAAGTCAGTACAAAGCGCAGCTTGCCTCTGCCCAGGCCACCGGCGATGCTTTGGTGAAGGAAGCTATGGCCCGGGGTAAGAACCGGGAGGAGGAGATTCTCCGGCAGGCGAATCGGGAGGCGGATGCCATCCGGGAGAAGGCTGCGCAGGATATTGCCCGTGAGAAGCAAAAGGCGGTCAACGACGCCAAAAACGAGATTTCCTCTTTGGCCATGGAGATTGCTGAGAAGGTCGTGGGCGCAAGTCTGGACGAAACCCGTCAGCAGCAGCTGGTGGAGCGCTTTTTGGAAGAATTGGGTGAAGGCGTATGAGTCGGTTAGGTGCTGTTTACGGACAGGGACTGTATGCTTTGGCTAAGGATGAGGGACTGGAAGAACAGATTTTGCAAGAATTGACCGCGCTGGATGAGGCGTTCTCCCAGCAACCGGATTTTTTGAAGCTGCTGGCCTCCCATAATCTGCCCAAGCAGGAGCGCACGGCAATTTTGCAGGACAGCTTTGGGGGAAAGGTCCATACCTATGTGTTGAATTTTCTGAAAATTCTCACGGAAAAGGGGTATATTCGGCATTTTTCTGCTTGCTGTCGCGCCTATCGTGGAGAATACAATGCGGATAAAGGCATTTTGGAGGTTGGCGTCGCGTCTGCGGTTATGCTGAACGATGACCAAAAGCAGCGGCTGACGGACAAGCTCACCGCCATTACCGGCAAGCAGGTAAGTCTTATTTGCAAGGTGGATGCATCTGTGCTGGGCGGAATCCGGCTGCGGTTTGACGATATGCAGGTTGACGGAACGGTACAGGGCCGTTTGGCGGCTATGGAAAAGCAATTAAAAAATACCGTACTTTGATTAGAGAGTAGGGAAATTATGGAATTACGACCGGAAGAAATTACGAAAATTATTCGTAATCAAATTAAAAATTATGAAAATACACTCCAAACCAGCGAAACCGGCACGGTGATCCTTACCGGCGACGGTATTGCAAAGGTTTCGGGACTGGATAAGTGCATGGCAGGCGAGCTGGTGGAGTTCCCCGGTGGCGCTTACGGCATGGCACAGAACCTGGAAGAGGACACGGTGTCTTTGGTGGTT
This sequence comes from Faecousia sp., assembly GCA_045635105.1. Taxonomy (GTDB): domain Bacteria; phylum Bacillota; class Clostridia; order Oscillospirales; family Oscillospiraceae; genus Faecousia. Next base: position 7,761 of record JAZRBN010000039.1, read on the forward strand.
TTGGGCAGCGACAGCGGCATCAAGGAAGGCGATACGGTCAAGCGCACCGGCAAGGTGGTGTCTGTGCCTGTGGGCGCAGGTCTCATTGGTCGGGTAGTGGACGCTTTGGGTACGCCCATTGACGGCAAGGGCCCTGTGGAGGCGGAAGGCTATCGCGCCATTGAATCTCCGGCGCCGGGTATTATTGACCGGGAGCCGGTGAGCACGCCTCTGCAAACCGGTATCAAGGCCATCGACTCGATGATTCCCATCGGTCGGGGTCAGCGTGAGCTGATTATCGGCGACCGGCAGACCGGTAAGACTACCATTGCCACCGATACCATTTTGAATCAGAAGGGCAAGGATGTGATTTGCATCTATGTGGCCATTGGACAGAAGCGTTCTACTGTTGCCCAGATTGTAAATTCCCTGACGCTGGGTGGCGCGATGGATTACACTGTGGTGGTTTCCGCCACCGCCTCCGAGCTGGCGCCTATGCAGTACATTGCGCCCTACACCGGCTGCGCCATTGGCGAGCATTTTATGCGTCAGGGCAAGGATGTGCTGGTGATTTACGACGATTTGAGCAAGCACGCGGTTGCTTATCGGGCAATCTCTCTGCTGATTCGCCGTCCTCCCGGACGGGAGGCTTATCCCGGCGATGTGTTCTATCTCCATTCCAGACTTTTGGAGAGAGCTGCCCATCTGTCCAAGGAAAACGGCGGCGGCAGCTTGACGGCGCTGCCCATTATCGAAACACAAGCAGGTGATGTGTCTGCTTATATTCCCACCAATGTAATTTCTATCACCGACGGACAGATTTTCTTAGAGAGTGAGCTGTTCAATGCCGGTGTTATGCCTGCGGTGAATCCGGGTATCTCCGTGTCCCGTGTGGGCGGCGCTGCCCAGATTAAGGCTATGAAGCAGGTGGCGGGCAGCTTGAAGCTGCTGTACTCCCAGTACCGGGAGCTGCAAAGCTTTGCCCAATTCGGCTCGGATCTGGATGCGGATACCAAGGCGCGGCTGGCCCTGGGTGAGCGGATTGTTGCGGTGCTGAAACAGAAGAACAACGCCCCTGTGGAGGTTGCCAACCAGGTGTGCATTCTGTATGCGGTGGTAAACGGCTATCTGAACGCTGTGGAGGTTGGCCAAATTGCTGAGTTTGAACGGCGGTTGCAAGAGCATATGGATACCCGGTATGCCGATGTGTTGGAGGCAATCCGTGCCACCGGTAAGCTGGAAAAAGATACTGAGGAGCGGCTGAAAGAGGCGCTGAATCAGTTACTGGCAGATATGGGTGGCTGATATGGCAGGCGTATCTACCAAGGAGATTAAAACCAGGATCCGGAGTATGGAGTCCACCCGGCAAATTACCCGCGCTATGGAAATGGTGGCAAGCGCCAAGCTGCGGAAAACACAGGCCCAGGTGCTGAGCTGCCGTCCTTATTTTGAGACTCTTTACAGGGTGATTTGGGATATTGCCGGTGTCGGAAGCGGACTGGAATCGCCGTATCTGAATCGCAAGGTCAGCAATAAGGCTGCGTTTGTGTTGATTTCCGGCGACCGGGGTCTTGCCGGCGGCTATAACAGCAATGTGTTAAAGCTTTTGCTGGCGCAGGCGCAGGGGAAAGAGGCAACGATACTGCCTATTGGTAAAAAGGGCGCGGATTACTTGAAATCCCACGGGATTTCTGCGCTGACGGAAGAATATACCTGCGCCGAGACGGTTGCCATCGGTGATTGCTTTTCTGTTGCAAAGCAGCTGTGCAAGGGCTTTCTGAGGGGGGAGTATGACAGCGTGTATGTGGTATACACCAAGTTCTGCTCTGTGCTTTCTCAGACGCCGGAATGCTTGCGTTTGCTGCCGTTACAGAAGGATGCGGACAATGGGTCCGGGAATAAGGAAATGCTTTACGAGCCAGACGGCGAGCGGGTTTTTGAGGCCATTGTGCCGGAGTATCTGGGCGGTGTGCTGTATGGCGCGCTGTGCGAGAGTCGGGCATCTGAGCAGGCGGCGCGCCGCACGGCTATGGATGCGGCTACCCAAAATGCCCAGGAGATGATTGACGGGCTGAGCTTGCAGTTCAATCGGGCGCGTCAGGCGGCAATTACCCAGGAGATTACGGAGATTGTTGCCGGCTCTTAAAACAGATCGCTACGCCAGACAGCGAACTGGCTTGCAATGACAAGGGGGAGCTTTTGACAATCCCCCAGTCAAAAATCAGAGATTTTTGCCAGCCCCCTTTACACAAGGGGGCCTGCGGAAATATTGTAAGGAGTTGAATCCTATGTCGAATGTGAAGGGAACAGTGGTACAGGTTATGGGCCCTGTTCTGGATATACGCTTTCCGGAAAACTGCCTGCCGGAGCTGTTGCAGGCCATTGAAGTGAAAAATGGAGAGGAAACCATTATTGCTGAGGTCGCCCAGCACGTGGGCGACAATGTGGTGCGCTGCATCGCTATGAGCTCCACAGACGGTCTTGCCCGGGGCGCAGAGGCGATAAATACCGGTGCGGCCATTACTGTGCCGGTGGGTGAGGAATGCCTGGGGCGGGTGTTTAACCTGCTGGGTCAGCCCATTGACGGCGGTGCGCCGGCAAAGACGCAGGAGCGGTGGCCCATTCACCGCAGCGCGCCTGCTTACGAGGAGCAGGAGACCTCCACGGAGATTTTGGAAACCGGCATCAAGGTTATTGACTTGATTTGCCCCTATGCCAAGGGCGGTAAAATCGGTCTGTTCGGCGGCGCCGGCGTGGGTAAAACTGTGCTGATTCAGGAGCTGATTTATAATATCGCCACTGAGCACAACGGTTACTCCGTGTTTACCGGTGTAGGTGAACGCACCCGTGAGGGTAACGACCTGTATTTGGAAATGAAGGAGTCCGGTGTTATCAAAAAGACCGCTATGGTCTTCGGTCAGATGAATGAGCCGCCCGGAGCCCGTATGCGGGTGGGTCTGTCCGGTCTTACCATGGCAGAGTACTTCCGGGATGTGAAGCATCAGGATGTGCTGCTGTTTATTGACAATATTTTCCGCTTTACACAGGCTGGCTCTGAGGTTTCGGCGCTACTGGGCCGTATGCCCTCCGCGGTTGGTTATCAGCCCACCCTGGCTACGGAAATGGGCGCGTTGCAGGAGAGAATTACCTCCACCAAGAACGGCTCTATCACTTCTGTGCAGGCGGTTTATGTGCCGGCGGACGACTATACTGACCCGGCGCCTGCCACTACCTTTGCCCATTTGGATGCCACCACCGCCCTGGACCGGGGTATTGCATCCTTAGGTATTTATCCTGCGGTTGACCCGCTGAACTCCACTTCCCGGATTCTGACACCGGAGGTGGTGGGCAGTGAGCATTACGAGGTTGCCCGGGGCGTGCAGAGAATTTTGCAGCGGTATAAGGAGCTCCAGGATATTATCGCCATTATGGGTATGGACGAATTGAGCGAAGAGGATAAGCTGACCGTAAACCGGGCGAGAAAAGTGCAGCGGTTTTTGTCCCAGCCCTTTGCGGTGGCGGAGCAGTTTACCGGCTATGCGGGTAAGTATGTGCCGCTGAAAGAGACCGTGCGGGGTTTCCGGGAGATTATTGAAGGGAAACACGACCAGATTCCCGAGTCCTGCTTCTTGTTTGCAGGCAGCATTGACGATGTGGTGGCAAAGTGGAAGGGGCAGGCGGAATGAACACCTTTTCCTTAACAATCGTTACCCCCGACGGCGTGCGGTTTGAAGGACAGGCGGAGGAGCTGGTTGTCCGGACGACTGACGGGGATTTGGGAATTCTTGCCGGGCATATGAACTGCGTTGCGGCTCTGGGAATGGGCCTTGCTACGGTGGTTATGAATGGGCAAAAGCGATATGGCGCCTGCATCGGCGGTATGGTGTCTGTGCTGGATGGCGCGGTGAAGCTTTTACCTACCACCTTTGAATGGGCGGATCAGATTGATTTGTCCAGAGCAGTTGCGTCGGCGCAGAGAGCCAAGACAATTATGGGTAGCAAGGATGCTACCGATACGGATTTGCGTCTGGCTGAGGCAAGGCTGAAACGGGCGTTGGTGCGGCAAAAAGCCGCGGAATTCAAATAAAAGCAAGCACCCCGTTTGGATCAAACGGGGTGCAGTTTTACTTCTACGGGGTTGCGAAGCTCCATAGAGCTATCTGTTACGGCGCAGTCGTAGGCAAGGATATGGACACCGGCATCTGCGGCTGTTCGCAGGGCTGCGGCAAAGGCCGGGTCGGTGGCATCGTTGGGATGCAGGTAATGTACATCGGACATCTGAATGACGAACAGGACATAGGCACCGTAGCCCTGCCGGGAAAGGGCGGTTAGTTCGTGGAGGTGGCGAGTGCCACGCTGGGTGGGGGCATCCGGGAAGGCGCATATGCCGCCATTTTCCAAGGTAACGCCTTTGACCTCCAAAAAGCAGGGTTTGCCGTCTTTGGTGAAAGAGAAGTCGAAACGGGAGTCTCCCCAACGGCTCTCCGGACGGAGGTTTTCGATGGCACCAAGACCGCCGGCGACTAGAAATTCGTTTGCAGCTATGTTGGGGGCTTGGGAATCCATATTGATAAGGCGCTGGCCTTTTTCCACGGCAATCAGGTCGTAGCGGGTTTTGCGAGTGGGAGATGGCGTGTCTGCGCACCATACCCTTGCGCCGGGGGGAAGCAGCTCCCGGCAGCGGCCGGTGTTCTTTACGTGGCAGATTTCTTCCTTGCCGTTAATCTCAATGTGGGCGATGAATCGGTTGGGTCTGCGCAGGAATGTGCCGGGTACAATTTTGTCGTATTTCATAGTGCAATGCTCCTTTTCTTTACAATAACAGATTTTTGCCTATTTGCCAAGGGAAAAGGGATTGACTTTTTGGGAAATTGTGTTATAATCAAATCCGTTCCATATGGAGGCTTAGCTCAGCTGGTTAGAGCGCCTGCTTCACACGCAGGAGGTCGATGGTTCGAGTCCATTAGTCTCCACCAAAAAAGACACCACCCAATGGGTGGTGTCTTTTTTGGTGGAGCATGGACTCGAACCCATCTGAATGCAACACGGGCGATTCGTGAATCGCCCCTACGGGGGTGGGGGTGGGAGTCGGATCGGAGCCATGTCGTTCTG
>JAZRBN010000040.1:0-2556 GCA_045635105.1 Faecousia sp.
AAGCTTTGGATGATTACATCTATTATTACAACAACGAGAGAATATCTCTAAAATTAAAAGGAATGAGTCCGGTACAATACCGAACTCATTCACAAGCAAGTTAATATAAAAATTTGTCTAAACTTTGGGGTTCACTTCAGCCTAACACATCTTTTTTATTTCTCAATTCCAAAAACCTCCTGCCGGGCAACGCCGTGAGCAATGGGTTTCCAATTTTTCGGCTTGGAAAACAACGCCCAAATATGCAGCGGATACCAGGAAGCCAGGTAAACCGGATACATCAAAATCGCTTTCCACTGTTTTCGCAGGCTGCGCTTTGCGCTCAAACACAAAAACAGCGCCATCGCCATACCGCCGGCAGAAAAGCTCAGCACCGACACCAGCAGCTTCATACCAATTGCAGGCAAGGACATATGAATCATTCCGTAAATAATCGGAATCAGCGCAATCAGCTGCACATAAATCATATTGATATGGCACGCCAAATCCAGCCGCAGCCAGTTGGGTCGCATAGATAGCAGTTTTGCCGTATAGCGGTTTGCCACGCTCTGGACACCGGCGCTCCACCGCCGCCGCTGCCGCATAGACACAGCAAAGGAAACCGGTTCTTCGTCGTAAATAATCGCCTCGTGAGCGTAATGCACCCGCTCCCCTGCCATAGCGCTGATGCAGGCAAATTCAATATCCTCGGTCAGCGTTTCCGTATTCCAGCCGCCCAGGCGATGCAGCAGCGTATCCGTTACCATAAAGCCGGTGCCAATCAGCTTGGCGCTCAGCGGGAACGGGGCTCTTGCCCGGCTGTGAAGCAGATTAATACTCTGGAAATACAGGTCATACCCACCGGAAACCCAGTTATCATAGGGGTTCAGAGCGCAATGGCGGCTCTTTGCCACCTGCCCGCCGGCAGCAATCACATCATTCATCCGCGCCAGAAAACGGCAGTCCACAATATTATCCGCATCAAACACACAGTAGGCATCATAACTGCCCATAAGGGTTTGCAGCGCCTGATGGAGCACCTCTCCCTTGGTAGTAACAGGGGCGGTGCAGGGCAGAATCTTCGCGCCGGCTCGCAGGGCAACGCCTTCTGTGTCGTCAGTACAGTTATTGGGAATCACAAGGATATCATAAAGTTCCCTGGGATAGTCCTGTTCCATAAGGCTTTTTATCAGCGCTGCAATGACATTCTCCTCATTCCGTGCCGGGATCAACACCGCGAACCTGGTCTTGGGCGGCGCAACGGGATACTTTTTCCGGGGCAGCAAACAGCAAATGCCCATAATCGCTGTATACCCGGCCAATAGCTTTGTTAGCAGCCACAAAATGTCAATAAAAAGATCCAGCATATTGCACCTCCTCTCACTGCCGCCTATTATAACCCTTTTCTCCCAAAAAAGAAAGAGGGAAAAAAGAAAAATATGACGCATTGACGGGAACAGGAAGCAATGCTACACTATAAGAAATATTTGGAGGTATTATGCTATGAAATGGGGAACCTTTGGGCTTGTGCATATAGCCACGCTTTTACTGGCGGCAGCTGCAATGGTGGGGCTGTATTTTATTCTGAAAAAAGCTTCGCAAAAAGTGCAAACCGCGGTTTTGGGAATTTTGTCCCTTTCCGGCATTGGCGCGATTGTTTTCAATCTGCTGACTTGGGGCAGTCCCTGGGAGTATCTGCCTCTGCACCTTTGTTCGCTAAACGCCCTGCTGCTGCCCTTTGCGGTGTTCTTCCGCAGCAGGGTTTTGGGAAATGTGTTGAATTTGTGGAACTTAGGCGCGCTGCTGGCGGTGGTACTGAATCACGCACAGGCGGATTTCCTGCTGAACAGCTGGACTTTCATCTTCTATTTCATTCCCCACGTGTTGGAATTTGCCATTCCTTTGCTGCTTTTTAAGCTAAAACTGGTAGAAAAGGATTACCGGTGCATGCCCGCAACCCTGGGTATCACGCTGGGTATGTTCACTCTGGTGCATTTGGCAAACAAGGCGCTAAATGCGATGTTTGCTGCCAGAGGAATTGTAAACAGCGCAGGGGAAATATTGAAGGTTAACTATATGTACACCATCGTACCTGAAAACCCGGTGCTGGTGATGCTCCACAACCTGCTGCCAAAAGAATACTGGTATCTTTACTTAACCCTACCGCTGATTCTCATTTACTTACTGATTGTGTATGCCCCCCAGTTAATAAAGGAATTCAGAGCAAAATAGATATTAAAAAGGACATCCTGTGGGATGTCCTTTTTGTTTGAGCGCATCTTGACAGGAAAAGATGTCTTCAAAATGCGCCACGATAATTGCTTTGCTTATTGCGCTCTCTCTCGCTGCTCTTTGCCGCAAACGATACATATTTCGTTTTCAAATTGGTGAGCAGGCACGCCCTTCGTGATGCGCGTTCGAAAGACCTCCTCGCCGCATTCCACGCAATAAAGAACCTCTTCATATGAGCCTGCCTCTGTACAACTGGGAGCAACCTCGTTCTCTATGACACGTTGCAGCGCAGGGTGGGTATGCGTCTGGTCTGCCGGGGCATTTGAATCCCTCACAACTTTTATG
>JAZRBN010000041.1:0-20690 GCA_045635105.1 Faecousia sp.
GCTCCGGCATCAGTACCAGATATTCGGTGCCTTCATATTCAATGCAGTCCAAATATTCGAAATTGGTATCGTTTCCGTTTTCGTCAGTGAGGGTCAGAACGGAGGCCTCTTCCTCCTGCAAAATGTCGTCCTTTTCCATAGGGCTAATCTCCTTTGTGTTTTTTATTTATTATAGGAGAAAATGCCAAAGCTGTCAACTTAGGCTTTGTTAAAATGCTACGCCGGCGGACTTCATTTGCAGTTGGAGCTTGTCCGCGATCAGGGCGATGAATTCGGAGTTGGTGGGTTTGCCCTTGGTATTGCTCACCGTGTAGCCGAAGAACCGCTGCAAGGTATCTAAGTCCCCTCTGTCCCAGGCCACTTCAATGGCGTGGCGGATGGCCCGTTCCACACGGGAGGGGGTGGTCTGGAAGGTTTTTGCCACCTGGGGATAGAGGATTTTGGTGATGGCGTTGATCACATCCATATCCTCTACCGCAATGATAATGGCCTCCCTTAAATACTGGTAGCCCTTAATGTGGGCGGGGACGCCGATTTCGTGAATGATATTGGTAACCATAGTTTCGATATTCTGCTGACCGGTGTGCCGGGTGGCAGGCATCCGCAGGCTCTCCCCGCCGCGAATCTCCTCCAACCGCTCCACCAGCGCGCTCATATCGCAGGGTTTGAGCATTAAATACCCCACGCCCAGGTTGGCGGCGGCAGATGCCACATACTCGGTAATGAAGCCCGAGGTGGCCAATACTGTGGGCTTGCGTTCCAGAGAGCCGATGGCTTTCAGAACGCCGATGCCGTCCTTTTTCGCCAGCATCATATCCAGCACCAGGATGTCAGGCTTGCGCTCCGACACAAGGGCGATTGCCCGTTCTCCGTCGCTGGCGGTGTCCAGCACCTGAAAACGGTCGGTTTGATGTAGGGCGGCGGTAAGGCTGCTGCAAAATTCTTCCGAATTGTCCGCAATAACTACGGAGGTGTGATTGTCCATAACTTCCTCTCCTGACTTTTGAGATATTCCCCTTGGGCAGACGATAAAAACCGTGTGCTCCTTTGTGGTAGGCGGCCTACCGCGTTGCGACAAATATAATTTAGCATATTGCTTCGCTTTTTGCAAGGAAAAATAAAAATAATTTGTCGACAAAAACCGACAAAAAATAGCAAAAACTGGAATAATCTGAACTTTTCGACGGATTTCGACCTGTGGATAACTTTTTGCCGCGCAGTTGACGGGCAGACCCTTTTCGTGTAAAATAAGGTTAAAATTTTTAACGGGAGGAAACCACGAATGAATGACATTTGGAACTTAGACCCGATTTATACCGGCTTTGATGATGCCTCTTTTGGCGCGGATGTGGCTGCTTTGGAGCAGTGCGCCAGGGAGCTGACGGAATTTTGCAATCAGCTGGAAGGAACCGAGCCTCTTGCCGGTCTGCAAAAGGGCATTGCCTTGCAGGAGCAATTTTCCGATTTGATTGGCAAGCTGGCAGGCTTTGCCTCTTTGCGGCAGGCTGCCAATACCCGGGATTCCGAAGCCGGCTCTCGTATGGGTCAGATTATGGCGATTTACAGCGGCGTTGCCGGGCCGATGGCGGCATTTCAGGACTGGGCCAGCAAGCTGCCCAACCTGATGGAGCTGGTAACCGGCGACGAGAATTTGAAGGATTACACCTTCCTTTTTGAAAATGAGAAGGAGAGCAGCAAGTACCTGTTGCCCGGCATCGGCGAGGCAGTTATGGCGAAAATGCAGCTGTCCGGCGGCTCTGCGTGGAGCGATTTGCAGCAGTATCTGACTTCTACTGTGCCGGTTTCTTACCGGGGCGAGACCATCAACCTGTCTGCGGTGCGGAATCTTGCCTATGACCCCGATCCCCAGGTCCGTAAGGATGCCTATGAAGCAGAGCTTGCCTGCTATGAGCGGATTCAGGACGCAGTGGCGTTCGCTCTGAATTCCATTAAGCTGGAAACCATTTCTTCCTGTCAGCTGCGGGGCTACAACTCCCCCTTGGAGCGCACCTTGAAGCACTCTCATATGGAAAAAGCCACCCTGGATGCGATGTTTGCCGCTATGGATGAGTACCTGCCCAAGTTCTGGCAGTACCTGAAAGCCAAGGGCAAGGCCCTGGGCCATAAAAACGGTCTTCCCTGGTATGACCTGTTTGCGCCTATGGGCAAGTCTTCTTCCAAGTTCACCGCCCGGGAAGCCCGGGATTACCTGGTAAATCTGTACGCGGAATTCGACAAAGAGCTGTCCGATATGGTTGCCACCGCCTTTGATAACGCGTGGATTGACTTCTATCCCCGGGACGGCAAGACCGGCGGCGCATTCTGCTCCGGTGTGGAGTGCCTGGGCGAGAGCCGGATTCTTACCAACTTCGACGGCAGCTTCTCTGATGTGGTAACCCTTGCCCACGAGCTGGGCCACGCCTTCCACAATCAGTGCATCCGCTCCCACCGTCCCCTGAACCACGACTACTCTATGCCCGTGGCAGAGACTGCCTCTACCTTCAATGAGTGCGTGGTGATGGCATCTGCTATCGGCAAAGCCGCGGACAAGGCGGAAAAGCTGGCGCTGATTGAATCCCAGTTGCAGGATGCCACCCAGATTATCTGCGATATTTACTCCCGTTACCGCTTTGAGACGATGGTATTTGAAAACCGGGAGCAGCAGTTTATGCACGCGGATAAGCTGTGCCAGTTTATGCTGGAAGCCCAGCGGCAGGCCTATGGCGACGGCCTGGACAAGGATTGTCAGCACCCCTATATGTGGCTGTGCAAGAGCCACTACTATGGTCCTACCTTCTACAACTTCCCCTATGCCTTCGGCGGCCTGTTTGCCCGGGGGCTGTATGCCCAGTATGAGAAGGAGGGGGCAAGCTTCGTGCCCAAGTACAAGAAGCTCCTCTACACTACTCCCATTGCCACTGCCGAGGATACCGCAAAGGTGGCAGGCATCGACCTGAGCGACAAGAATTTCTGGCGCAGCGCCTTGCAGACCATTGCAGATCAGATTGACCTGTTCTGCGCCCTGGTGGAGGAGTAATATGGAAAAAATTGCACAGCTGCGCAGCTTTTTGGACTGCGCCCACAGTGTCTACCACGCGGTGGCGGCGCTGACGAATCAGCTGGAATCGGCAGGCTATGCCCGTTTAGAGGAAGGCAACCGCTGGGATTTGACGCCGGGGGGCAAGTACTATCTGACCCGCAACGGCAGCGCCCTGCTGGCATTCCGTGTGCCGGAGAATGTGCCTGAGGGCTTTGTCATCAGCGCCAGCCACGCAGACCGCCCCTGCTTTAAGGTCAAGGAGAATTGTCAGCTGAAAGGCGCGTATACCCGCCTGGCGGTGGAGCGCTACGGCGGTATGCTGATTGCCCCCTGGCTGGACCGGCCTTTGTCTGTGGCCGGACGGGTGCTGGTGGAAACAGAATCCGGGGTGGAGAGCCGGCTGGTGGACTTTGACCGGGATCTGCTGATGATGCCCAATGTGGCCATTCATATGAACCGCGCCGCCAACGACGGGTATAAGTGGAATCCGGCGGTGGATACGATTCCTCTGTTTGGCAGTAAGGAAGCCGACGGCAAATTTATGCAGGAGCTGGAAGCGCTCGCCGGCGGTAAGGTTTTGGGACACGATTTATATTTATATGTACGGCAGAGGGCTTCCGTGTGGGGCGCAGAAGGAGAATTTATCTCTGCCCAGGCGCTGGACGATTTGGAATGTGCCTGGGGCTGTACCCAGGGCTTCTTACAGGCAAAGCCGGCACGCAGCATCCCGGTGCTGTGCGTGTTTGACAGCGAGGAAGTTGGCTCGTCCTCCTATCAGGGTGCCGGGTCCGACTTATTGGAGGGTACAATATCCCGGATTTGCAAGGCGTTGGAACTGGAAAAGGGCGAGCAGCTGGCCCGGTCGTTTTTGGTGTCGGCAGACAATGCCCATGGGCTGCATCCCAACCATCCGGAGCTGGCAGATGCCAACAATGCCCCGGTGCTGGGCGGCGGCATTGTGCTGAAATTCAATGCCAACCAGCGCTACACCACCGACGGCGTATCCGCTGCCATCTTCCGGAAAATCTGCAACGGCGCAGGCGTTCCGGTGCAGACCTACTGCAACCGGGCGGATATCCCCGGCGGCTCCACGCTGGGCAATGTTTCCCTTTCTCAGGTGGCAGTTTCCAGTGTGGACATCGGTCTTGCCCAGCTGGCAATGCACTCCTGCTATGAGACTGCTGCGGTGAAGGACGCGGCGTATCTGGTAGAGGCAATGACGGCTTTTTACGGCACTACCATTGGGGTGTCCGGCGGTCAGTATTGTGTCAAATGAGAAAATCTGTCAAAAACTCACAAAAACAATGGGCAACTTTGTGAAAAATCACAGTTGGCTGGCTTGACTTATTGTGATATTATAGTAGCATCCCAACGCATAGGCTCTACTCCACAAAATAGAGGCTATGACGTATAAAAAGGAGGAAAACAATCCGTTTGACTCACGGTGCGGCAGTGTGGAGACCTGTCGTAATTCTGCGCGGCATATTTACGGCCGGCAGGGAGAGCATACGCGAGGAGTCGGTATGCTTAGAGTCGAGAAAGTATGGCAACTGTAACCCTGAAAAACGTCAAGAAAATCTACCCCTACATTGGCGACGATGCCAAGAGCATGAAGAAGAAAGCCAAGAAGAACGAAGGCGTGGAGAAGAAAGTGAACCTGCAAATCACCGATAAGGGTGTTGTGGCAGTTCAGGAATTCAACATCGAAATCGCCGACAAGGAATTTATCGTTCTGGTTGGTCCTTCCGGCTGCGGTAAGTCCACCACGCTGCGTATGGTGGCAGGTCTGGAAGAAATCACCGAAGGCGAACTGTGGATTGACGACAAGATGGTCAATGACGTAGCGCCCAAGGACCGGGACATCGCAATGGTTTTCCAGAACTACGCGCTGTATCCCCATATGACCGTGTATGACAACATGGCATTTGCTCTGAAACTGCGCAAGACCCCCAAGGGAGAGATTGATAAGAAGGTTAAGCAGGCCGCTGCTATCCTGGAAATCACCGAGTACCTGAACCGGAAGCCCAAGGCTCTGTCCGGTGGTCAGCGTCAGCGTGTGGCTATCGGCCGCGCCATCGTCCGTGATCCCAAGGTCTTCCTGATGGACGAGCCTCTGTCCAACCTGGACGCCAAGCTGCGTAACCAGATGCGCGCAGAGATCATCAAGCTCCGTCAGCGTATTGATACTACCTTTATTTACGTTACCCACGACCAGACTGAGGCTATGACTCTGGGCGACCGTATCGTCATTATGAAGGACGGCTTCATCCAGCAGATCGGCACACCTCAGGAAGTGTTCAACCACCCCTATAACCTGTTCGTAGCAGGCTTTATCGGCGCGCCTCAGATGAACTTCTTCGATTCCAAGCTGATTAAGGTCGACGGCAAGTACGCCATTGATCTGTATGGCCATCAGGTGGTGCTCAGCGAGGAGAAGCAGGCTGCTCTGGCTGCCAACAATGTGGCTGAGCAGGAGATTACTCTGGGCGTCCGTCCCGAGCACATCATTCTCAGCGGCAGCGGCGTAGAAGCCACCATCGACGTGCACGAGCTGATGGGCTCCTCCGTCCACCTGCACCTGAATACCTACGGCAAGGACATCATCGCTGTGGTTTCCACTATGGATATGAGCGAGACCGAGGTTGCCAGCATGAAGGCAGGCACTGCTATTTCCTTCGACTTCGGCGGCCATAACTGCCACGTGTTCAACAAGGAAACCGGTATCAACCTGGAAGCCTGATTGATATGAAAAACGCGGAGCCTGCATTGCCAGGCTCCGTTTGTTTGCCAAAAGGAGAGATTCTATGGAACTGATTAGCACACTGAAAACTCTGCACGAAAAATTGTCCGGTTACGGATTTACACCTGAGGCGGAGCAGGAACTCGGAGAATATCTGCTGATGTTGCGGCAGCGGGAGGATCTGCTGGCGTTGGCGCAGCAGTATCACGACGATGTATTTGAAAACAAAACCTATACCATGGCGCAGATTGAAGAACTGCCGGAAAATGACGGTCAGGAGAAGGGGCTGCTTTTTGCCGCCATCTTTCTTGCCCGGTATGAGCAAATGGTGCAGGTTTATGCGCCCCGGGGGATTGATGAGGCCCATAAAACGCGGATTTTAGAGCCGTTTAAGCTGAACTTGCAGAAGAATAAAAACCGTTACGGTTACTACGGTCTGAAAATGGTTTACCGCAATTTGATGGTAGGTTATTTAATGCCGGATAAGTTCCTGTTGGGCAGACTTTGCTTTGAAATCAGTAAGTTCAATAATGTATATGCGGTCTATCGCAATAAAATGGACGGCAGCACCCTGCCTTTGGCACTGCCCGGTTACCACTATATGAAAGACGGCAGACGTAAGGGCGCAAGCTATACCGGTGAGACCTTTGAGCCTACCCTTGAAAAGACCGAAGAGGAAATTCGCGGTTACACCTTCGACGACAACGGCAGATTGGTTTTTGCGCCGCTTACATTAAAAGCAGCGGAATATGAAGAGATCCTAAGTCCCGGCGACGATGTGATTTCCGTCCATATTCCCAGCGGCGGCAGGCTGACCCCGGAGCTGTCCGACGATGCCTTTGCCCGCGCAGAGGTATTTTTCAAGGAGCATTATCCGGAGAAGCATTTTAAGGCCTATGTCTGCGGCTCCTGGATGCTGGATACGGATTTGAAGAGCTGCTTGTCTCCCTCTTCCAACATTCTGGCGTTTCAGTCCAAATATCGGGTGGTGCTTACTTCTGAAAACACCTATTCTCTGAATATCCACATCTTTGGCGTAGATGAATCTGTGCCGCTGGAAAACCTGGTTCCCGCTAACAAATTTCAGCAGACCATGCTGGACCGGAGACTTGCCGGAATTCCTCTATACCACGGCTACGGCTACATACTCAAAGACAATTGACAGCAAAAACAGGGTTGTGTTCCAACCCTGTTTTTGGCATTTTTTATACAATTTGGACAGTATTTTTTCTACTTTTTACAAAAATGTCGAAATTTTTGGAAACAGTTCGTTTCTCCTTGACAAAGTGCCGAAAACATATTAATCTTAACTGGTGAAAAACTGTCAAAAGGTATTGGTTGTGGTTGTTTTGGCAACACTTTCCGGTGGAGACGGAACCATCGGGGGCGGCGCGCCATACACTGCTTTATGAACCGATAAAAGAAACGAGGATCACGGTATGCGTGCCAGCGGAATTTTAATGCATATTACCTCCTTGCCCGGCGCTCACGGCGTGGGAACTATGGGCAGGGAAGCCTATAAATTTGTGGACTTTCTCCAAAAGGCCGGACAGACGTATTGGCAGGTTCTGCCGCTGTCGCCCACCGGCTATGGGGATTCTCCTTACCAGTCCTGCTCTGCCTATGCGGGTAATCACTATCTGATTGACCTGGATCTGCTGGTGGAGGAGGGGCTACTCTTACCGGAAGAAATTGCAGAATATCCTTGGGGCGATGATCCCAATGCCGTGGATTTTGGGCGGCTCTATGCCGGAAGACTCCCGGTGCTGCGCAAGGCCTATGCCCGTTTCCGGGATACAGAGGAGGCCTTTGCCCGTTTCCGGGCGGAAAATGACAGCTGGCTGCCCGCCTTTGCCCACTTTATGGCGCTGAAAGGCCAGTTTGACGGCAAGCCCTGGTATCAGTGGCCCGATGCCATCAAGTACCGGCAAAAAGATGCGTTGCGTGAATCCTTCTGCGCATTGGCAGAGGAAATTCAGTTTTACTGTTTTGTGCAGTTTTTGTTCCACCGTCAATGGGAGGCGCTGCGGCAGTATGCCCATAATGCCGGCATTACCGTTATCGGTGATGTACCCATTTATGTGCCCTATGACTCTGCGGATGTGTGGAGCGAGCCGGAGTGGTTCCAGCTGGATGAAACCCTCACCCCTGCTGCGGTGGCAGGCTGTCCGCCTGACTACTTCAACGAGGACGGTCAGCTTTGGGGCAATCCCCTGTATCGGTGGGATTTGCACAAAAAAGACGGCTACGGCTGGTGGCTGCGGCGGCTGCGGGGCGCGGCAGCACGGTATGATGTGATTCGCATTGACCATTTCCGCGCCTTTGCCGGCTACTATGCAGTTCCCTATGGCGACAGCACTGCCCGGAACGGTCAGTGGCAGCCCGGCCCCGGTCTGGACTTTATGCAGGCGGTGAAAAAGGCCCTGCCCGAAACCCCGATGATTGCAGAGGATTTGGGATTTTTGACTCCCGATGTGCACAAATTGCGGGACGATTCGGGATTCCCCGGTATGAAGGTGCTGGAATTCGCTTTCGACACCGACGGCAGCAATGAATACCTGCCCCACAATTATGTAGCAAACACCGTTTGCTACACCGGCACCCACGATAATATGCCTTTGGCGCAGTGGTTTGCCGAAGTGGACGGGGAAACCACAGGGTATGCCCTTGAGTATATGGGACCCTGCGAAAGCCCTGTTTGGGGTATGATTCGCCTGTGCCTTGGCAGTGTTTCCCACTTGGCGGTGGTGCAGATGCAGGATTATTTGGAGCTGGGGGGCGCTTCCCGCATGAATTTCCCCGGCACCTGCGACGGAACCAACTGGGTATGGCGGGCTGACGATGGCTTTGCTACCGATGCCCTTGCAGAAAAAATTAAAAATCTCACCCGTATTTACGGCCGGATTTGAAAATAGCACGGATATGAAACGGAGAAGGAATTATGAGTTATAATTGTTTGAATATTTTGAAATGGACGGAAGCCAAGCTGAAATACACCCACGATGTTTCCCTTCGGGAAGCCAGCGCGCAGGAGCTGCACGAGGCGTTGGGTGAAGCGGTGATGATGGCTATTTCCGACAACTGGAATCACGCCAAGCACACCCGTATGCCTGCGCGAAAGGCATATTACATCTCTGCCGAGTATCTCATCGGCCGGCTGGTATATTCTAACCTCTATAACCTGGGCATTCTGGACGAGATGAAGCAGCTGTTTGCCCAGCGGGGGGTGGATCTTGCCATTTTGGAGGAGATCGAAGACGCAGCTTTGGGCAACGGCGGTCTGGGCAGACTGGCAGCCTGCTTCCTGGACTCTGCCGCCAGCACAGACATTCCCCTGTCCGGCTACGGCCTGCGGTATAAGTTCGGCCTGTTTAAGCAGAGCTTCGATGCGGATGGCAGTCAGAAGGAGAATGCCGACGACTGGTCCAAGTTTGGCGATCCCTGGTCCTACCGCCGGTATAACCATACCGTGAAGGTGCAGTTCCCCGACCATACGGTGCTGGCTGTGCCTTACGATGTCCCTGTGATCGGCTACGGCACGGAGAATATTAACACTTTGCGTTTGTGGCAGTGCGAGGCCGAGGAAGAGCTGGATTTCAATGCCTTCAATGACCAGGACTATCTGCGGGCGTTGACCCAGAAGAATAAGGCTGAGGACATTACCCGTGTGCTGTACCCCAACGATTCCACCTGGGAGGGCAAGCGCCTGCGTATCAAGCAGCAGTATGTGCTGTCTTCTGCATCCTTGCAGGATATGCTGCGGGTGTATAAGACCTCTCACGGCAGCGATATGAGCCATTTTGCAGATTTTTACTGCGTCCAGCTGAACGATACCCACCCGGCAATGTCTATCCCTGAGCTGATTCGCCTTTTGATGCTGGAAGGTATGGACTTTGAGCAGAGCTTTGCCGTTGCTCAAAAGACCTTCTCCTACACCAACCACACCGTTATGGGTGAGGCGCTGGAAAAGTGGAATCTGGATCTTTTGCGGTCTGTGGTGCCGGAGATTGTGGATATCATCCTGCGCATTGACGAAAAGCTGAAACGGGAGCATCCCCACCTGTTCATTGTGAAGGATAATACCGCCCATATGGCAAACCTGTCTATCTATGTGGGCAGCTATGTCAACGGCGTGGCGGAGATCCACTCTCAGATTTTGAAGGACGATGTGTTCCGCCAGTGGTATGAGATTTTCCCGGAGCGCTTCCAGAATAAGACCAACGGTGTAACCCCCCGTCGGTGGATGGGTCTTTGCAATCCGGAGCTGACCCAGCTGATTAAGTACCGCATCGGTGGCGATTTCCTGAAAAATCTGGAAAAGCTCAACGATTTGAAGCCTATGATCAATGATGATCTGGTGCGTCAGTTCAATGCTGTCAAGCGGCAGAAGAAGGAGCAGCTGTGCGAGCTGATCCATAAGCGGGAGGATGTGCGGCTGAATCCCGACTTCCTGTTTGATGTGCAGGTAAAGAGACTTCACGAGTATAAGCGTCAGCTGCTGAATGCTTTGTCCATTGTGGATATCTACTTCCGGTTGAAGGACGGCAGCCTGCCGGACTTCCAGCCCACGGTGTATTTGTTCGGCGCGAAATCTGCTCCCGGCTATGCCCGCGCCAAGGCGATTATCCGCTACATCAACCGGATTGCCCGTATGATCAACAACGATCCGGAGATGGACGGCAAGCTGAAAGTGGTGTTTGTGCAGAACTATAACTGCTCCTATGCCGAGTCCATTATCCCCGCTGCGGATATTTCCGAGCAGATCTCTCCCGCGGGCACAGAGGCCTCCGGCACCGGCAATATGAAGCTGATGCTTAATGGCGCAGTAACCCTGGGTACTTTGGACGGCGCCAATGTGGAGATCGTTAAGGAAGCGGGTATGGAGAACAACTATATCTTCGGCGCTACCGTGGATCAGATCAATGCTGCCAGGGACAGCTATTATGCCCGGGGCATTTACGACAGCAATCCCTGTCTGCGTCGCGCCATCGACACCCTGGTTGATGGCACTGTGCCCACCGACGATGACCAGAGAGAGCTGTACCACGCCCTGCTGGACGGCACCAACTGGCACAAGGCGGACCATTACTTCCTGCTGATGGACTATGAATCCTATTTGGAGGCAAAGCTCCGGGCCAACCGGGACTATGCAGACCGGCTGGGCTTTGGCAGAAAGTGTTTGATGAACATTGCTAGCGGCGCAAAGTTCACCTCAGACCGTACCATTAAGCAGTACGCTGAGGAAATCTGGCATATTGAGCCTACACAGTTTTAAGGAAAAAAGCCTGCCGCTTAGCGGCAGGCTTTTCGTTGTGTAAAGGGAGCTGACTGAGGGATTGTAGTTGCCCTATGGGCGGCGTACACCGGAAGGGGGAGCGACACGACCGCCGCCGGTGGCGGATGAAGGGAGTGGAGCGAGTGGCAGCGGTCGGCAGAAAACAAGTCTGCTTCGTCAGACGCAGTTTTCGCCGGGCACCGCAACAGGACTCGTTGCAATTTGCCAATGGCGAATTGTAAGGTTTCGCTCGGTCCAGCCCTCGCGAGCAACAGTCCACCGGACTGTTGCATTTGATTGTTCGAGTCCCTCGGCGAGCAAAAAATAAGAGAGGGCATAAAGCCCTCTCTTATTTTTTGGTACGCCGGAAGGGACTCGAACCCCCAACCCTCGGAACCGGAATCCGATGCTCTATCCATTGAGCCACCGGCGCATATTCAAAGCCAAGCTATTATAACAGTCTTTTTCCCGTTTGTAAAGAGGCGTTTTTAAAAAATCCTCTGCCCTTTTCCCGAAACTTCTGAAAAACAGTTGTTTTTCAGACAATAATGTGCTATACTCCCCTTAAAGTAACCTGTTAAGGGGGTTTTTCTATGGCAACACAGCCTTTCCGTTCCGCGTTTCACGGCTTTAACCGGCAGGATGTGGTTCGGTATATTGAATATTTGAACAATCAGCACAAATCTCAGATTGAGCAGCTGAACAATCAGCTGCAAAACGCGCCGGCAGTGAGCAAATTGCAGGCGGAGCTGGACGCTGCCCTTGCCAAGTGCGCCCAGTTGGAGGCAAAGCTTGCCGAAGCCCCTGCGTCTATGGCGGCTGCCACGGAGCAAGAATTGGCAGCCTACCGTCGGGCAGAGCGGGCGGAGAGAGCCGCCCAGGAGCGGGCGCAGCAAATTCGCACCCAGGCCAATGCTATTTTGGCAGATGCCGCAGTAAAGGCGGAGGATGCTGCCGCACGGATTTCTCAGTTGGCAGATCAGGCAAACGCCCAGCTGCAAGCCTATCAGGAAACCATCACCGGCACCCAGTCCTTGTTCCGGGATACGGTTGCCGCTCTTTCCGCCATCAAAGCTGAAAACGAATAAAAGGGAAGCCAAGGCTTCCCTTTTTTGAGGTGTTTATGGAAGTTTTTTATCCCAAATTCTATGAGCAGTTTACCTGCCTTGCATCTGCGTGTCCCGACAGCTGCTGCAAGGAGTGGAGCGTGGATGTAGACCCGGAATCGGCTGCGTTTTACCGCGGCTTACCCGGTGAACTGGGCCACCGGCTGCGGCAAGTGCTGCAAGATACGGACAGCGGCGCGGTGATGACCATAGAAAACGGCCGCTGCCCCATGTGGCGGCAGGACGGGCTGTGCCGGATTCAGGCAGAGCTGGGACACGATGCTTTGTGCAAGACTTGCCGGGAATTTCCCAGGCTGCGCCACGATTACGGCACATTTGCAGAACTGGGGTTGGAGCTGTCCTGCCCGGAGGCTGCCCGGCTGATTCTTACATCCCCGGAGCAGGAAATGGCATCACACAGCTTGCCGGAATCGGAAACACCGGAATATGATACGGAAATTATGGAGATTCTTCTTCGCAGCCGCAGGCAGTTTTTGGACTTTTTGGACACGACCGCATATTCCATTCCGGAGATTCTGTCGGTTTTATTGCTGTATGCCCACGATGTGCAGGGGGAGCTGGATGGCGGGGAGGCAGCGCCGTTTGAGCCGCAAAGCTGTCTTATTGACGCAAAGCAGTTTGCCGGGGTCGGGGATTTCCGGCAGGTGCAGGACTTCTTTTCGGGCTTGGAAATTCTCACCGAAAATTGGCATCAGCGGCTGCTTGCAACCGCGGTTGCGCCCAGCTGGGACAATCGCTATAAGGCGTTGATTCGCTACTTTTTGAACCGGTACTGGTTGCAGGCGGTGTCGGACTATGATGTGCTTTGCCGGGGGAAATTTACCATTGTCGCTTGCCTGCTCATTGGCTGTCTTGGGGGCGATTTGATTGAAACCGCCCAGGCTTTTTCCAAGGAGATTGAAAACGATTTTGACAATGTGGAAGCAATTTTGGAGGGCGCATACACCGCGCCGGCGCTGACAGATACTGCCCTTTTAGGCTTGTTACTACACTAAAAAACGAGGTCTTTCGACCTCGTTTTTTTGGTTATACAGACCGTGTCCATTCGGTGATCAGCAGGGCGGGAATCATCCATACCAGCTGATACAGGAACATATTGGCAGGAGTGAGCAGCTCCAAAGCGCCCAGGGCTACCAGCAGCGCCATAATAGCCAGTCCCACAGCGCCGCCGATGATATGCAGCGCAGTGCCAAACCGGCAGGTGGTGCGCAGCACTCTGGCACCGGTTACGCCGTAAGCCAGGGATGCAAGACCGGGGGCGGTGGTCATAATCAACGATACAGCGCCGTCCTCCGGTTCTCTTTGCCGCAACTGTTCCCGGGTATCATAATCCGGCAAATAGAAGCGCTTGGGCTTGATGCCGAATTTGCTGCGGATAAAGCCGTGGGTTACGGTAAAGTCGTTTCCGGTAAAGACGCAGGCCAGTTTCCGGTAAGCGGTCAGGGTGGACAGACCTGCGGCTGCGGACAGGATTTTCTCGTAATTGAGGGCAAACAGACCGGAAAATTCCTTTTCGATTGCCACATACACCGCGTTTTTCACTTTTGCGTTGTCCGGCACTTCAATGCCCATTTCGTTTAAGAATGTGGCAGTTCCCAGCAGCACCGCTTCGCCGTCTACCAGGCCGCCCAAACCGCCGTTTTCGTAGTGGCACACTGAGCCTGCGTTGTAATGTCTGCCGTTGCGGCTGTCTAAAATCTGGTTAAACAGGTCTGCAAGACCGTTTTCTGCCACTGTCATCACCGCGGTGGCGTAGGCCAGCACCTGATCCGGCTCCCGGCTGCCGAAGAATTTCATACCGTTGAGCCGCACCGTACCGGAAGGGTACAGGTCGTCGTAAACAATGGGGAATACAGCCTTTCCGCTGAGCCCTTCAATGCCCTGCCAGCCGCACAGAACAGTACCCAGTCTGTGAAGCCTGCGTTCCAGCACCCAGGCGGGTCTGCTTTGGCTGATAAATGCTGTGGCAGGCACTGCCGCCAGCAGAGACACCGCAGCCACCTGGATACCGGCAGCGATGCCAGCCATTACGCCGGCGAAGATGCCGATGGCAAGAGACAGACAGGCGGCAACGAGGGCGTACCGGTTCAGATTCCGTTCCGGCTTTCCCATAGCGGCGTGGTTGTCCATAAAGTGTTCCACCTGTCCCTCTGTGCGGAGGAAGCCCTTTTTGCCGTCTATGTAGTCGGGACAGGCGGCAATGCCGTCCAGGTGGGTGGCTTTTCGCATAGTGTCCATACGGGACATTTCGGTGCTTCTGCGCTGATAAGTACTCCACAGGGACATAGTTACTTCCAGACTGAACGCGGCGCAGCAGGGAACACGCACCTGACGCAGGCACACAATGCCGTCTGCGCAGCACATAAGGAAGGTCAGTCCCAACAATGTATTGAGGGTGAACCGCTTTTTGCTCAGGTCGGCAAGACCTGCAATCAGCTGATTGCTGCCCAGCAGGGCAGAGACCAGCAGCGCCATAAACTGGCCGAATATCATTAGGCGCATCCGGTTTTCCTGCACCATACCCAGGGCGTACATAGCGGTGGAGGCAGCGGAAATCAGCACCACCAGCAGGCTAAAAAAGATGGCTGCCTGCAATTTACCCACACCCTGTTCCGAAAGCTGGTAAAAGCGCTTTTCAGGGCCTGCCACCAGTTTCCGTTTCAGCTCCCGCAGGCGGGAACGGGGGTGGAACACAATGGGTTGGGGTGGAATGTACTCTCCCATAGGCTGGTCATATTCCGGCTCCCAATGCTCGGAAAAGGGCTCACTGCGGATGGTATCCTCCAAATTCTGCGGGCGCTCTGCCTCCGGTTCGGGTTCTTCTTCGTGGATGCGCACACCCAGCTCCTCCCGCAGCCCGTCCAGCCGGATGGTATCTCCAGTAACCTCTGTGGCAGCCGTTTCCGGCAGCACAGGGTGAAAGGGAATGGTTGCGTCCAGGTCAGGAATCGGCTTGTCCTCCTGACCGTTGCTCAGCCAGATGCGGAAATCCTCGTCTTCCAGGGCAAGCGCCTGGTCAAGGGCCTCCGGGTCCTCCTGGACAGGGGTTTCCGGCTCTACAATCATAGGTCCGTCGCCGAATTCGTGGAGGATGTCTTCCAAGTCGTAATCCCGGCGTGTCGTTTCGTCCATACGCTACCTCCTTACTTCAACCGCTGGCGTACCGCTTCATACAAAAGAATGGAGGCGGCAGCAGATGCATTCAGCGAGGAAATGTGTCCTTTCATAGGGATATGCACCAGCATATCGCAGTTTTTCCGCACCAGAGGACTCATACCGTCCCCCTCGTTGCCGATGACAATGGCAGCAGGACCGGTCAAATCCGCCTGATACATAGGCACTGAGCCTTCCGCGGCAGTGCCGAACACCCACACGCCTTTTTCTTTCAGCTCTGCAATAGCGTTGTTGATATTGCTGACCTTTGCCACCTTCATATACTCTACCGCGCCGGCAGAGGCTTTGGCAACGGTGGCAGTCAGACCCACACTGCGGCGCTTGGGGATAATCACACCGTGGGCGCCGGCGCATTCGGCGCTGCGGAGAATGGCACCCAAATTATGGGGGTCGGATAATTCGTCGCAAATCACCAGCAGGGGCGCTTCACCCCGGTCGGCGGCTTCCTGCAACAGGTCGTCAATGGTAAAATATTCCCTTGCGGCAGCCAGGGCAATCACACCCTGGTGCGCCCGGGTAACGCTCATAGCGTCCAGCTTTCTTCTGTCCACCGGCACCACCACCGCGCCGGCCTCCTTGGCCTGGGCAGCCAGGTGCTGCAAGGCTCTGTCCGTATCGCCGGTGGCGATGAACACCTTGTCGATGGTTCTGCCGCTGCGCAGCGCTTCCGTCAGAGCGTTGCGGCCTTCCAGCTGATTTTCATTTTCTTCTGTCTGCCGGGGTTCTTCCCGTCGGGCAGGGCGGGTATCTTTCCGGCGGTAGCCGTCTTTTTCCGGTCGCATAGTGCAAAACCTTCCTTTCTTGCTGAGAAAAGGTCATACTCTCCATAATATATTGTATTATAGCAGATTTTTCCTTATTTCACAACTGCCTTTTTTTAGGAGAAATACCCTTACAGGGAAGAAATTCACAGAAAATTTACCGTAGATTTTCGTATCATTCATTGCCCTTGGCGGAAAAATGTGTTATGATGTGTAAAAATAAGCCCCTAAGGAGGCAAATTATGGAACCCAATCGAAACCAAAATCCGAAAAAACCCGATGATAAGCGGCCCAAATTCAGCATTTGGGTTACCATTATCTTCTCGGTTGCGATTATTTTGCTCATCAGTGTTGTGTATAATGCCGTGGTGAACAGCCAGTATACCCAGACCACCTTCTCTGACTTTATGGCGGAGGCCCAAAAGGACAATCTGGCTGAGGTGGAAATCCGCTACGATCGGATTCTGTATATGACCAAGACCGAGGCTGCCAAGCCGGCTGCTCAGCAGAAGGCTTGCTTTACCGGCCTTCCCAACGGCGACATTCTGGGCCTTGCCCAGAAGCTGGACGCAGCAGGCGCCAAGGTAGATGTGGAGATCGTCGAGGACAATTCCACCATCGTGATGATCCTCTACTATATTATTATGTTCGGCCTTATTTTTGGCGGTATGACCTTTTTGTCCAAGCGAATGGGCGGCGGTATGATGGGCTCTGTGGGCGGCAACAAGGCCAAGGTCTATATGGAAAAGCAGACCGGCGTTACCTTTAAGGATGTTGCCGGTCAGGACGAGGCGAAGGAATCCTTGCAGGAGATTATCGACTTCCTGCACAATCCCCAGAAGTACACGGAAATCGGCGCAAAGCTGCCCAAGGGCGCGTTGCTGGTAGGCTCTCCCGGTACGGGTAAGACCCTCCTTGCCAAGGCTGTGGCAGGCGAAGCGGATGTGCCGTTCTTCTCCATCTCCGGTTCGGATTTTGTGGAGATGTTTGTGGGTGTGGGCGCCAGCCGGGTGAGAAGCCTGTTCCAGCAGGCAGCCAAGGTTGCGCCGTGCATTATCTTCATCGACGAAATTGATGCGGTGGGCCGCTCTCGGGATTCCCGTTACGGCAGTAATTCCGAGCAGGAGCAGACTTTAAATCAGCTGTTGGGCGAGATTGACGGCTTTGATTCTTCCAAGGGTGTGGTGTGCCTGGCGGCCACCAACCGGCCGGAGATTTTGGATAAGGCGCTGCTGCGGGCAGGTCGTTTCGACCGGCAGATTATTGTGGACCGCCCCAATTTGCAGGGCAGACTGGATACCTTGAAGGTGCATACCCGGAAAATTAAGCTTGCCGAGGATGTGGATTTGCAGAGAATCGCCCAGGCTACCGCCGGCGCGGTTGGCGCGGATTTGGCAAACCTTGTGAATGAAGCAGCGCTGCGGGCGGTGCGTAAGGGACGCAAGGCTGTGAATCAAGAGGATTTGCTGGTGTCCTTTGAAACGGTGATTGCCGGCGCGGAGAAGAAAAACACCGTTCTGACCGATGCCGAGAAGCGCCTCATTGCCTACCACGAGGTGGGCCACGCTTTGGTTGCCGCGTTGGAAAAGCATTCCCAGCCGGTGTCCAAAATCACCATTGTTCCCCATACCTCCGGCGCGCTGGGTTACACCATGCAGATGCCCGAGGAGGAAAAGCACCTGAAAACCTCCCAGGAGCTGCTTACCGAGCTGCGTACCCTGGTGGGCGGCCGGGCAGCAGAGGAAGTGGTGTTCGGCGTGCAGACCACCGGCGCTTCCAACGATATTCAGCGGGCTACCGCCCTGGCGCGGAATATGGTTACCCTTTACGGTATGAGCGATGTGCTGGGGCTGATGGCGCCGGCTACCGTGGGCAATCAGTACCTGGACGGGCAGACCTATTTGGATTGTTCCCAGGAGACCTCTGCCCTGGTGGATAAGGAAGTGCAGCGGCTGCTGGATCAGTGCTATCAGGAGAGTAAGGCGTTGCTGACTTCCAAGCGGGCGCTGCTGGATGAGATCTCTGAATTCCTGCTGGCCAAGGAAACCATTACCGGTGATGAAATGATGGCGTTTATCAATGCCGAGCAATCCGATTTGGTGGACGATGAGGAGTTTGAACCCGAGGAAAAATAACGAAACAAAGAGGCATCTGTCAAAAGCAGATGTCTCTTTTTGTATGCTTTTCACAAAGTATGAAAAACCTATAAATAGCTATTGACTTTTTGTCCTATTTGTGCCAATATATTGTGTAGATGCGATTTGCGAACACAAGATGTAGTGTTTATAACAGAAAGGACAGAGAGAAAATGATTCAAAGTATTATCAAACGCGACGGTCGCGTGGTGCTTTACGATCAGAACAAAATCGCTGCTGCGATTTTGAAGGCCTTGGAGGCTGCCGGTGATGGCAATGCCGCCGATGCCGCCCGTGTTGCCAATGATGTGCAGCGGGAGCTGGAAGGCAAGTTTGTTGACCAGTCCCCCAACATCGAAGCGGTGCAGGACTGCGTAGAGCGTCAGCTGATGAACCACGGCTTCAATGCCGCCGCCAAGGCCTACATCCTTTACCGGGCCAACCGTACCCGCGCCAGAGAGGCCAACACCAAGCTGATGAAGACCATCGATGAGATTACCAACATCGATGCCCGTATCAGTGATATGAAGCGGGACAACGCCAATATTGACGGCAATACCGCCATGGGCTCTATGCTGCAAATCGGCGCTGCCGGCGCGAAGGCTTACAATGAAATGTATCTGCTCCGTCCGGAGCACGCCAAGGCATACCGTGAGGGCGATATCCATATCCACGACTTTGATTTCTACTCCCTTACCACCACCTGCTGCCAGACCGATATCATCAAGCTCTTCAAGGACGGCTTCTCCACCGGCCACGGCTACCTGCGTGAGCCTCAGAGCATTCAGAGCTATGCAGCCCTGGCTGCCATCGCTATCCAGTCCAATCAGAATGACCAGCACGGCGGTCAGTCCATTCCCAACTTTGATTACGGTATGGGCGAGGGCGTTGCCAAGACCTACCGCAAGGCTTTTACCCGCCGTCTGCGGGACGCAGTGGAGGACTATCTGGACCTGGCTGATGCCGCTGACGGCGTTGCCGCTGTGATTGCCGATGCGGAAAAGCTCACCGGTGAGACTGCAAAGCTGGAAAGCAGCGATGCCTATATCGCCGCTGTGGAAGACGGCCTGGTCAAGACCTTCCAGATGGATAAGGCCACTGCCCGGAAGCTGGTAAAACGCGCTTCCGAGCGGGCTTACAAGAAGACCGACCGGGACACCAAGCAGGCAATGGAGGGCTTTGTCCACAACCTGAACACCATGCACTCCCGCGCCGGCGCGCAGACCCCCTTCTCCTCCATTAACTACGGCACCGACACCTCTCCCGAGGGCCGTATGGTTATCAAGAATGTGCTTTTGGCGCTGGAAGCCGGCTTGGGCCACGGCGAGACCTGTATCTTCCCCATTCATATCTTTAAGGTCAAGGAAGGCGTCAACTACAACGAGTCTGACCCCAACTACGATCTGTTCCGGCTGAGTATGCGGGTCAGCGCCAAGCGCCTGTTCCCCAACTACACCTTCCTGGATGCGCCCTATAACCTGCAATACTATGTCCCCGGCCGTCCCGAGACGGAAGTGGCTACCATGGGCTGCCGTACCCGCGTTATGGGTAATGTGTATGATCCCACCC
This sequence comes from Faecousia sp., assembly GCA_045635105.1. GTDB lineage: Bacteria > Bacillota > Clostridia > Oscillospirales > Oscillospiraceae > Faecousia. The sequence continues at coordinate 19,822 of JAZRBN010000041.1, forward strand.
GGGAGATTTCCTATTCTCGCGGTAACCTGTCCTTTACCTCTATCAACCTGCCCCGCCTTGCCATTGAGAGCAACGGCGATGAGAAGGTGTTCTTTGAGAAGCTGCAAGCTATGTTGGAGCTGGTCGCCCAGCAGCTGCTGGACCGGTTCGAAATTCAGGCAAGCAAGCACATCTACAACTACCCGTTCCTGATGGGTCAGGGCGTGTGGCTGGATTCGGACAAGCTGTCTATCAATGACGACCTGCGGGAGGTTTTGAAGCACGGCACTTTGTCCATCGGCTTCATCGGCCTTGCAGAAACCCTTACCGCCCTTTACGGTCAGCACCACGGTCAGAGCGAGGAAATGCAGGAGAAGGGCAAGAAGATCCTTGGCTTTATGCGGTCTTTCTGCGACGAGAAGTCCCAGGAACTGAAAATGAACTTCTCTCTGCTGGGCACTCCCGCAGAGGGCCTGTCCGGCCGGTTCATCCGTATGGACCAGAAGCGCTACGGCAAGCTCCCCGGCATCACCGATCGTGAGTACTACACCAACTCTTTCCATGTGCCTGTATGGTTCCCCATCTCCGCTTACGACAAGATCCGTCTGGAAGCACCCTATCACGCCCTGTGTAACGGCGGCCACATCAGCTATGTCGAGCTGGACGGCGACACCGCCCGGAACGTGGAAGCATTCGAATCCGTTGTTCGCTGCATGCACGATTTCGGCATCGGCTATGGCTCTATCAACCACCCGGTTGACCGGGATCCGTTTTGCGGCTATGTGGGCATCATCGGCGATGTGTGTCCCCGCTGCGGCCGCCGCGAGGGTGGGGAAATTCCCTAAGTCGGATCGTAGCCATGTCGTTCTGTGAGCCAAGGAGTTGTGAGG
>JAZRBN010000042.1:0-6754 GCA_045635105.1 Faecousia sp.
TTGCCAAGCTCCAGCTTGATACCGCCGTGGCAGGGGCCTGTTACGCCATCATGCACCAGCGCGCAAAACAGCTCACAGCTGGAGCAGCCTATGCAGTGGCTGTATTCATCGGGATACTGAACAATGTGGTCATTTTTCATACAAAATCCTCCTGTGTATTACCTGTTGTATTGGGAATGCCTTATAGGCGGCTTTTGGGAATATGGAAACGCATTTTTACCATTTATAATACAATATCACGAAAACCGCAAGAAAACAATCATTTTATTTGTTGAAAATGAAAATAACCGCTGTTGACACCGTATAGAATGCAGGATACTATATTATAAAACCTTTTTACTGCGCAATGCGGTGTTTTAGACAATTTTTCTTTTGGGAGCAAGCTGTATGAACGTAACAGACCTTTTTGAAAACCGCCCCGATGAGGCGGCGCTTACGCTTTTGGGTGTTTCAGACGGGACGCGCCACCCCAAAGGCGTTGTGCTCAACGAAGAACATACCCTGAAGCTTTACCGGGAAAATACCCTTGTGCATACATTCGTGTGCAGTCCGTCTAACCTTGGCGAGCTTTGCGTGGGGTGGCTGCTCACCGAAGGATACGATGCAGACAGTGTGGAAATATCCCGGGACGGCAGCGTGGCCGCTGTATCCGGCGGGTCCCATACCCCCACCCAGGAAATCCCCTATCAGCCACAGGAAACAGCTGCTTCCACAGATGAAATGCTGGCGCTTTTTGAAGCAGCTTCTGATAAGTACACCCGGTCCCACGGCATCCACGAATGTGTGCTCAAAGGGGCTAACTGGCACATCCTCCGCACCGATATCGGCCGCCACAATGCCATAGACAAAGCCATCGGCGCAGCGGTTCTGGCGGAATATGATCTTCGCGGCGCGGTGCTGTTTACCAGCGGCAGAATCAATGTGCAAACCGTCAAAAAGGCTGCGCGCTGTAACATCGGCTGCCTGATGAGCAAGGCGGTCATTACCCACGACGCCCTTATGCTTGCCAGAAAGCTGGGGCTGAACATCCTTTTTTCCGTAAAGGAAAACGGCTATATCTCCATATAGGAAAAGAGCTGCCCAAGGCAGCTCTTTTTTTATTCAATCGTAATTTTTTGGGCAAATCGGACGCAGCGGCGGCTGTTGCCATCGCCAAAAACGATGAGCTGAACGCCGTCGGTTCCCGGGTCGATTCCCTCTATCTTCTCGCCGTCCGCCGTAATCGCCACATAGACTTTATCCGCCTGTAAAATCTCTTCGGCAGTAAATTCTGCGCTGTAATGATCCGCAGAGGTTACCGTAACCCGGGAAATCCCGGCAAGGTCAATCCCCTTCTGCTCCAACAGCTCCCGCAGCAAAATGCCGGTGTATTGACGGTGTGTTACATCCCCTTTTCCGTCTGTCAGTTCGCCGGAAAAAGCTCCACTATCCAGATCCGCAAAGGACAGGTCAAGCTGCTGATCTTCCCAGGAAAGCACCATACACGCCACAGCTTCCTGATTCCTTATATGTACTGCCGCAACAATGGCGGTTACTGCTATCAGCGCAATGATACCGGTGATTAATTTTTTTGACATTTGATAATCCTCCCCAATTCCGGAATTTGCAAAAGTCTGCGATACAACACCTCTCCCAAAAGCCCGCAAAGCATACCCATAGAGCAGGCAACCAGCATCCACAGCAGAAAGGGAATGCCTTCCAGATGGAATACCAGCAGGTTCGTCAGAAGCGCTCCGGCAGTATTGGCCGCCCCACAGGACAGGGAAAAATAGGCTTTATCTCTACGGGGATAGCATTTGCGGAACAGGTCAATGACCACACCCGGCAGCGTATAGGTCAAAACAGCAAACACACCCTGATAAGCGCTCATACCCATACTGAGCGCCAGCAGGCTTTGGACAAACCCTGCCGCTGCCGTTGCCAGAGGCCATGGCATTGCGCCGGTGGCAACCACCAAAAACATCAGCGAAAAGGCCGTTGCCGCGCCACCGCCGGGAATTCTGATAAAATCCGTCAAAAGATTGGTAATCGGGGAGATTACCCGTTTGGTCCCCAGGCTTAAAGCGATGCAAATCGCCAAAAAGCACAGTTGACCGGTTGATACTTTTTGTCTCATTGTTTTCTCCTTTACAAACACGGTAGGTGTATCCGTTTCCAAATACGCCCTGGCAGCAGACCATAGCCAAAGCCTTAGGTGCATACTGCTCGGAAAAAGCTTATATTTTGTTTTTGCGCCGCGCCAAAATTTTTGCCTCCTGGCGCGCGGTCTCCAGGGCCAGGCTTTCCACCTCCATTTCGCAATTCTGCGCAAACATTTGCAGAACATATTCTGCTATTTCCCTTTTCAGTGGGGTGTTTTCGGGCTGATATGTCCGGATAAACGCCGCAACACTTGCCGCAGAAACGAGCATACTGCCGGCGCTGCATTCCTCAAAATCAAGCCCGTAGAGTGTTTTGCTTTTTTCGTCATACAGAAAATTTCGCAGGTTCACATCTGTCATTACAAAACCGGTTTGCCGCTGAAATGCCACCAGCCACCTTACCAGCTTTTCCCACACATCCCAAACGGGAAACCCTGCTTGCTCCTGTTCTTCCAGGCAGTCCACCAGGGTTTGCCCCGGTAATTCTGACAGCAGCAAGGCTTTGTTGTCCACCCGAATCACCCTCGCGCAGGTTACATCCGTGTCTTGCAGCAAGCTGTAAATATGCAATTCTTTTTGATACGACTCTTCTTCCGTAAAGGTTTTCAGAACAAATCGCCCCGCATCCGTTTCCATCAGACGGACATTGTTACGGCGACTTTTATATTTCTCCAATACCTGCTTTTCCATAGTATCCTCAACTATACTGTTTGAAATCCTATCTCCTACTATACCTTTCTGCCGGTGGTTTGTCAACGGCAGAACCGCCGGGCGGATGGTTGATAAGCGCGGATATCTTTTAAGCCTCACTTTCTCCTTGCTTATTGCAAAAGGAAATTCTATAATAAACGCAGATGCAACTTATTTAGGAGGTAACGAATTATGAAGATTGGTTTTATCGGTGTGGGTGTTATGGGCGGACCTATGGTTTTGAACCTGATGAAGAAGGGCTTTGATGTTTCCATCTATACGCGCACCAGGGAAAAGGCGCAGTATGTCATCGACGCAGGCGCCCACTGGTGCGATACGGTTGCCGAGGCTTCCCGGGGAAGAGATGTTGTCATTACCATCGTGGGGTATCCCAAGGATGTGGAGCAGGTGTACTTTGGGGAACAGGGTATCCTTGCCAACGCCCACAAAAACACCGTGCTTATTGATATGACCACCACCAGTCCCAAGCTTTCTCAAAAAATTTACGCGGAAGCCCTTTCCAGGGGTCTGTCCGCGCTGGATGCTCCCGTTTCCGGCGGTGATGTGGGCGCCCAAAAGGGTACGCTGGCGATTATGGTCGGGGGCGACAGGGATGTTTTTGAGAAAATGGTTCCTGTATTTGAAGCTATGGGCACCAATATCCGCTATCAGGGCGCCGCAGGCAACGGTCAGCACACCAAGATGGCCAACCAGATCGCTATCTCCGGCTGCATCGCCTCCGTGTGCGAGGCCATCACCTATGCCAAAAGCTGTGGGTTAGATCCGCAAGATATGTTCAACGCCATCTCCACCGGCGCAGCCGGTTCCTGGCAGATGACCAACAACGGACAGAAGATCATCGACGGCGATTTTGCCCCGGGTTTCTTCGTCAAGCACTTTATCAAGGATATGAACATCGCGATTGACGAATCCGACGCCCGGGCGTTGGAACTGGACGTTTTGCGCCTGGTGCGGGATCAGTATGTCAAGCTCGCCGAAACCGGCTGCCAAGACGACGGCACACAAGCGCTGTTCAAAGTCATCAACAAGTAATAAAGCTACGATTTTGCTGCGCTGGGATATGCAGGCGATCCCTAAGTGAACATAGACTTACGATGCGCCCCCATTATCATCCAGGATAATGGTCAATGCCCTGGTACACACATCCCAATAATAGGAAATCTCACCGGCGTAAAAATTCCACAGCACATCAAAGGCTTCCGTTCGGGAGCCGTAGTTGTCTCTGTCAAAAATGATGGTAAAGGAAGATTGGTCCTTCTCAATGGCTTCTTTGATTGCAGCTTCCAAATCTTCGCGGGAGGTAACAGAATACTCCGTCTCCGGTCTGGTAGAAAGGTCTGTATTTTCTAACAGGGGAACGGCCAGGTCTTCGAACCAAGTACGGCTACGGGAAGCGCGATCCTTGCCAATATTAAACCAGGTGTAATCGATTCCATTTTCCCCGTCTGCCCAGCAAACATCCACTACCCGCCAGCTACCATCAAGCTTTAATAAATTCCACATATGGCTGGAAGTAACGATCGTATTATCTTCAAGATCATAATACGATGCCATTCCATGCTGATAGCGAACTTCCAAGCCTGCCAGACTGCCCACCAAATAAAAGGCATCTGCATAGCCATCGCAATCCGCTACTCCTTTGAGCAACGCGCCTACTGCCGTATCTACATGGCTCATGCTGGTCATATACGCATAACGAACGCGTGAGCAAATGGCGCTTTGAATGTTTTTTGCCGTCTCCAAAGGATCCAATGTTCGGCAGGCATCTGCCATAGACTGCGCTTCCGCTAAGGTCTCTTTTAACTTGGAAGAAAGCTCTTCTTCCTTTCCGGTTTCTACACTGCGGAGAATCTCATAGCCGGGATAGAAACTGATGTCAGCAATTGTGATGGTCCTTTTCATTCCGGCGGTTTTGTCCCAGTAGGAATAGACTCCTGCCTGATCCAACAGGCTATGGTATGCTTTTCTTTCCATACCATCCACTTTATTTGTAACCTTCAACAGCGCATTATAGATCTCTTCAGAGCAAACAAGGGAAAATTCCTTTGCTCCGGCTTGCACCATTTCCTCTACATAGGCCACCACCTTATCCATTGTGTCCAAAAGTTCCGACTCCGTAGAGGCAGTGGTTTCCTTCCCCTCATGTATCGGGGGTAGTGCGTCATTCTTCCCGTTGGAGCAGCCCGATAACAGCACGATCATAAGGCATTCAATGAGTAACATGGCAGTAATCCGACTCCACAGGTTCTTTTTATAATTCTTTCTCTCCATTGCCTTATACCTCCTGTTTTCTTTCCGTTTGGCAAGACTCCAACCGCTCTGGACAAAGGATCTCACCGCCTTTTCTTTTATCATATCATAGGACGGTCAAATTGGCAATAAAAAGCGGGCGGCTGGTAGCCGCCCCTACGTTATTGCATTGTGGGGTGTGCCAGGGAATTTACAAGATCGTGCATTTCTTCTTCACTGCGGACATTGTGGGCTTTGTTGATAATTGCTTGCTTTTGCTCTTCGGTCATAGCGGCGTAAGCGTTCATTGCCGGCTCGTTCACAGCCAGCGCCATACCGAAGCCAATGGGAACTTTGTAGAAATCCATAATAAAAACCTCCTTGTTTGTGAATGGACAATTGAGAATTGACAATGGACAATGAATATGTCAGCTGCGCCGACATATTGAAATCATTTCCGAAGGAAATACCACAATTGTCAATTGTCCATTGTACATTGTCCATTATTATGCTGCTGCATCCAACATATTTTCAATGAAGATACCATACCCCGTGGTGGGGTCGTTCACCAGAACGTGGGTTACCGCGCCTACTAATTTACCGTCCTGGATGATCGGCGAGCCGCTCACGCTGATGTCAAGTAGGGGACAAAAGAAATTTGCAGAATAATTGCGTTTTTATCCCAAAAATACACAAAAAAGAAGGTTTTTACATAGCACAACCGCAATCCCTAAGTTGACATGGATGAAATGTCGAAAAAACCGTATTTTAAGACTTCTCGCATTTTCGACAAATTCTGAACGATACCGGACCGTCGGTTTTATCTGCCCACAAAGCAAAACGCAAGCTGCGAAAACAGCTTGCGTTTTATGTTATAAGATAGTAATTGTTCCGATGATATGACGGTTGAAGTTTTCCAGTTCTTCCGCAGGAATCCACAGTTCTTGGTGATAACCTGCTCCGACAGTTTGCACCGGGAATTGAGAGATATATCCATCATCGATTTCAAAGGTGGTAACATATCCGGTGTATTGTGAATCGGGATATCTTCTGTTCCATTTTTCGGCGATTTCCCGGGCATAGCGTTCGTTCAGCACAGGGTAGAAGATAGGTTGTTCCGGCAAACGGGGCGGGTATGCAGTAAAGCCGGTTTGCGCAATCAAATCGTATTCTGCTTGTCCCACGGGACGATAAAGTCTCATTATGTATCTCCTCTTTTCAAAGTCCACCCAAACATTTCTTTAAAGTCTTCGTAGCATTCCGGGCAAATCCAGTCAGCATCACGGGAATTTTGTGGTCTTGTGCAATATCCCTCCTGCAGACATTCTTCATGCAAATAAAACTTGGCCCAACAGAAAACGCAGTGTTCGTGATCCCAGTTTTCTGAAAGCGGTTGGAATGGTATGTAATACAAGGGGATATTCTTAAATGCTTCTTCATTACCACTCACAGGTCCAGCGACTAACCGCCAATCGTCCTTTTCAATCATTATTCTCACCGCCTTTTCTTTTATCATATCATAGGGTGGCAGAATTGGCAACAAAAAGCGGGCGGTAAAAGGCCCCCTTGTGTAAAGGGGGCTGGCAAAAATCTTTGATTTTTGACTGGAGGATTGTTGGTGTCGGTGCATTACAATCCCTCCGTCTGCCCTTCGGGCAGCCACCTCCCTTTGC
>JAZRBN010000043.1:0-26054 GCA_045635105.1 Faecousia sp.
AGCCACGGCGGCAATCCGCCCGGTGGCAGAGCCGATGGACTCGCAAATCTGCGTGGCAAAATCCTGCAAGTCGCTCATAGGGGAGTACTTCCGGAAAATCACACCCCCGTCCTTCTCCGTATAAATCTCCAAGGGATCGCCCTCCCGGATTTTTAGGGTTCTTCTGATTTCTTTGGGGATAACAATACGCCCGAGGTCATCAACGCGACGAACAATTCCTGTTGCTTTCATATATCTTTCTCCTTTTTGCAGACGTTTGCGGGCGGGCAATGCCCGCCCCTACATTCAAGAATGTCAGTCGGTGCATGTAGGGGCGACCATTGGTCGCCCGCCGCCCTACAATAATTTTACAAATTACGCTGTTAGTATCTGTAAACAGGCGGAGATTATACCGCACAAAAGAAAAACTCCTCTGCGATACGCAGAGGAGTGCAATATGTATTTCTATTTCTCGATTGATTTGCTTACTTTGATTTTTGACAGAATAACACCCCATATAAAGTCAACAATTAAGCATCCTGCAATGGACACAATTGCAACAACAAGACCAACATAAGAGTTATTATTCTTTAATGGTTGTTTTGTCCAAGGAAAAAGAACTTGGAAGAACAAAATAGGAAATTTGTGCATCAGCAAAATTGGTAGTGTTCTTTGCCCAACATACCCAAGAGCCTTGTTGATAACTTGTACATTCAGATGTGAAATAACAATGCTAAGGTAACAAAATCCCAAAATAGTACAAATGGAACTACTGTAGAAAAGCCATACATTTCCATAGTGATTGGATAGATATCCAATAGCAGAATTTTGGAATGCCAGAATACCACCAATTAGCAAAAACATAGTCGTCAACAACACGGAAGCAAACGTTGTAATGCGTTGCATTAAAAGCGGTTTTACCCAAAATGCTATCACAAAAAAGCAAAGCATAAAAACTGCCACATCTACTTTCCAAAAAAGAGAATCGATTTTTACAACAACGCTATTGAATACGCATAGTGCAACGGAAATAACAATCACAATAATAAATATCGTAATTTGGACAGGTGTTGACAATTTTTCCGTAAATTTAGTTAACCCAAAACAGAGTATGTAGAAAATAAACATGCAAGGCAAAAACCAAAGCGGACGATTTGCACGACACTGACCGACTAACATTTCGAGCAGATTTGCAGACAGCGAAAAATCAGCAATATCACTAGAAAGAGCTGATGCCGCAATGCTTCCCAAAACAGAAAATATCAAAACACTAATAACTGCAAAAGCAAAATAAGGAACAATCAAAGAATTTGCTTTTCTTTTGCAAAAACAAACAAAAGATACTCTTGGAGGTTTGAAATAAAGTCCTATTACAAAAAAGAAAAGGGGGACATGAAAAGAATACAAATACTGATGAACTGCACCATCACTTAATGTGTGACCCCAAACAATTGCGAAAATGCCCCAAAACTTGAGAATATCAGCCCACAGCAAACGTGACGACGTCTGGATTATTTTAGACATTATTAACCTCTCCTTCTATAGTTTAATATATTATACCATACCGCATCTATGTTGTAAACACATACTGCGTAACTCTCTCCGCTGGCTTTTATATCGTTCTACCACACTATGTATCGCCATGCAAAACCTGTCGAACGGTGTCAATGTTGTCAATAAGGGGTCCCCCTCGCGGATTTTTAATGTGCGTCTAATTTCCTTAGGAATTACAATTCTTCCCAAATCGTCTATTCTACGAACTATTCCAGTGGCTTTCATATATTAATTCTCCTTTAATTTCAAATCGTGCTATTATTATCTGTAATTTAAGGAGATTTATACTGCAATATTTACTTATATGACTTGAAAACAAAAATCTCCTTGCTTTACAGATACTAATTCTGTATCACGTAAAACAAAGAGATTTATATCTGATATTATAACGATTCTGACGAAAAATCTCTATTTCATTTGACAACTACACGGGATTTGATTTTCCGAGATAAATACGACACACTTTTTTATTCAAATTTATGAAGAAGTTTTTCAATCGCTTGATAAAAAAGAGGCATTGCCAAGAAAAACAACATATAATATTGCTCGTAGCGATAACGGGTTTGTGTTTCAAACAAAAGGTATGCGAAAAAGAACAGCCCGAAAATCAAAACCCAAAGCATATAAGGCTTATTTCTCACAGTCTTCTTTTCCTTAAAAGCCTGAATAAAAGAAAACAAAACACTTACCAGATATAAAACTGTTCCGGCTACGTTTATCGTTCCGATCAGGAAAGTATGATTTCTGTTGAACTCTTCATTTGCGAAGCTGTACTGATTATCAACACCGCCTGAAAAATAGATCATTTTCTTAATTATCCACTTGAGGTTTAATCTTCCTTCAACGACCAAAGTTTTCAGGTATTCTTTGGCTGCATCTTTGTACATATCATAGTCGAAATTAAAGGTTTGCAGATCATAATAAAGCTGCGTATGATTTGCGTCGGTAGTAGGCTGTCCGGTAAGACCGTACCCCGTTAATCCCAAAAGCAACTTGAAATAAGGATTTGAATTCTTTATTCCCACAGGAGCTAAATCTGAAAAGATAAAAATCAAGTTGATCAGATTAAACACCGCAAAATAAGATACCAGAACTATTACAGAGCCTAACAGGATCTTTCTCTCTTTTTTAAAGAAACCGTACAGTACTCCGCAAATTATAAAAGCTGCTAAGATAACGGTAGTTGTTGGTCTTAACACCTGAGAAAATGCTAACAAAACTCCGCAGAAAACATAATTTACAAGTTTTTTTGAACTTAAGAAAATATAAATTGCAAGTAAGCAAAGCAGGCAGCTTATATGCTGGTTATTTATAATTCCGGATCCCATAAAAATATATGGGTTTACAGCCATCAGTACGGCAGTAAAGAAACTTTCTTTGTGAGAAAAGTACAACCGTACTATTTTATAAACAACAACGTTTGAAACGGCTATTATCAAAATCTCCAATATTTTCATAGCAACCAGACTTCCTCTGAATAGCCTTAAAAATATTGACAAATAAAAAGAATAACCTATTTGGAAATTGTAGAAATAAAAATAGTTATCTTTTTGTTGAGCCATAGAAGAGAATTCACCGTTAATGATAGAATTCGCTCCGTTGATCAAAACCTCATAATCACTAACAGGCTGCGCATCGCAAATAAAATTCCAGCAACCAAGTACCGCTATGGAAATTAAAAACAACAGCGTTATCGCAGCACTATCCGATCGGATAGTGGAAGATGCTATATATGCAAATACCAACATAAAGGCGAAGAGAAGAACTCCGCAAACTTTCATTCCGAATTCGAAATTATACTGCCATAAAAAAATCGTACTCAGCAAATAAAACCCCAGAGAAAAAAGCACTAAAATTTTGGCAACGGTATTAATATTTTTTTCAAGCATAGAAAAAAACATATTCGTTTTTTTATTGTTTAAAGTCTTTGTAATATTATTGTTATTCATACGTTAAATCTCGTTATATATTTTAGTGTATATTACGTCGTTCTATTTCTTTCTGTAGATCAATAGCTTTCGTACTAAAAAATTATAAAAAAATACGATGGCAGTTGCTGAAATTTTAGAAACCATTCCGTCGATACTCATAATATCAACAGCCAACCACATAATTAACAAATTCATCAATAATCCAATAATACTCGCTGCGTATATGCCGACAATTTCCTTGAAAAAAGAACTGTGGTTTTCTTTAAATACCAACAAGCGTCCCGCCAACCAATTTACAAAAGTTGACAGTCCATAGGCTATTATCGTTGCAACTGTATAATGAATAAAGCACTTATCCAATATGAAGAATACTACCCATTCCGTAACGGTTGCTATTCCGCCTACGATTAAATACAGAAAAAAATCTTTTACGTTATTTCTTTTCATGATCTTCCGTACGTTCGCTGATAATGTATCTGGGTCTGTTTTTAACTTCCAAATAAATCTTTCCTATGTACTCCCCGATAATACCAATACAAATAAGCTGGATAGATGAAAGAAGGCAAATAGAAGCTACGATACTCGCCCAACCCGTCGTTGTCGATCCCAACAATTTTGCCGCAATTGCCCAGATCAATCCGCCAACGCTTACTACGGACATACCAACGCCAATAGAAGAAATCAAACGAAGCGGTTTTACTGAAAGGCTCGTAATACCATCAATTGCAAGCGCAAGCATTTTGCTTAAAGGATAATGCGATTCTCCGGCAATTCGTTCGTGCCTTTCGTAATATACGGAGCTTGATTTAAAACCAACCAAAGGGATCATTCCGCGCAAAAATAAATTAACTTCTTTAAAGCTTGCAAATTCCTGCAAAACCTTTGAAGAAACCAAACGATAGTCTGCATGATTAAATACGACCTCTGCGCCCATCAAGTTCAAAAACTTATAAAAGCCCTCGGCGGTAGCTCTTTTGAAAAACGTATCTGTTTTACGGATGCTTCTGACACCGTAAACAACCTCAGAGCCGGACAGATACTCCTCCACCATTTTCGTCATAGCGGAAATATCGTCCTGTCCGTCACAATCTATAGAAATGGTAATATCACATTTATCTTTGGCTTCCATAAGACCGGCAAGCACGGCGTTCTGGTGGCCGCGGTTACGGCTTTGAACAATTCCAATAAAAGAACTGTTTTCAGCCGCCAATCCCTTTATGATCTCCCATGTGCTGTCTTTGCTTCCGTCGTTTACAAACATAATTTTACTTCGGTCGGATATCAGCTCTTTTTCTTGCATAGATTCAAGCTGTTGTAAAAAAAGCAGCGCAGTAATCGGCAAAACTTTTTCCTCGTTATAACAAGGAATTACCATATACAAGGTGGGTTTCATTTATTGTGCCTCCTCTGTTTTATTATCATTTTTGTCTATATAAAATCGTGATTTAATTAACCAAAAAGAATATCAGCACAAGGATATTCAGGAGATTCAGTTAAATTATTTTATCATATACAGCGTCAAAAATCAACATATAGGAGAAAAAAACGGACGGCAAGCTCACCTGCGCGCTTCGCCCATATTTTGCACCGTTAATATAACGTATATTTTCAAATTGCAACGCTGTTTCATAAGATCTGCGCTCCCGTGATTTACTTTTAAAATCAAATATGATACAATAAGCCGAAGGCGGTGATTTTGTGGAAATTCAACTTATTGAAAACGCTTTGGAAATTCGTGACAAATTTATAAATAACTTTGTACTATCTTGGGATGAATTTCAAATCAAGCAAAAGGATTGGATTACTGAAATGGCAAAAAATAAATATGCCATTGATATTAACTGGTATAAGCAAGCATATATGTGGGATAAATTAAACTTTGACTTTCCAGTTGCCTCTTTTTCAGACGCTCTGTCGGCGCTCAAAGCTCACGCAGGAAAGTGTTGATTATGTCGGAAGACGAAACACTTTGTTGCCCGAGTGAATTATTTTACAATAACGAAAAGATTAAAAATTTTGTTGGCAAAGTCTATGCTGAAGAATTAGCCGCACTTATTGAAGATGAATGGTATGATTCTTACAAATTAGCCGCACAGAACATGTATAATCCTGATGCGGTTTTGCCCGAAGATCTATATGTTTTTGATGAATCAATGACTTGGCTCGTTGTGTTCACGCATGAAACAACTGATTGGGAATTTGACGAGAACAATCCGATGAAACAAGCCGAAACGCGTTACTGTATTATACACAAATAATATTATTGAAGCGGTGTGAATTTCACCTCGCTTTTGCTATGTATAAAAACCACCAAAAACCCGATTTTGACACCAATGCGTTCAATGGGGCAAACCAGCGAAAAACCTAGTGTTTATGCGGTTTTTTCGATGTTTGTCCTATTATACCATATTCCTCAACTCTACGAACAATTCCAGTTGCTTTCATATATCTTTCTCCTTTTTTACAGATAACATCGTAGGGCGGGGGCTTGCTCCCGCTGTAATAAGGCTTCTCCTTGAGGAGAAGCTGTCAGCCGAACAGGCTGACTGATGAGGTGTAAAACCGTTTTGCAAACACCTCATCCGACCTCGCTTACGCTCGGCCACCTTCCCCTCAAGGGGAAGGCTCGGCGGGAGCAAGCCCCCGCCCTACAATCATTTTACAAATTACGCTGTTAGTATCTGCAAACAAAGGTCAATTATACCGCAAGGAAAGAAAAACGCCTCTGCTTATTTTGCAGAGGCGTTTTTGCATCAATATGCATTTTCAGATAAAAAGATTTACCAGCCAATAAAGGGTGGGGATGGTCAAAACAGAAAGAATCGTCGTTCCCAGGGTGAGGATCGCCGCATTTTCCGTATCGCCGCCGAATTCGTCGGCAAAGGTGGCTGCCAGGCCGGCAGTAGGCATAGAAAAGGCTATAAACACGCCCAAAATGATGCTTTCCACCGGAATATTTATAGCAATCGCCTTCAAGCTAAGCATCGCCGCAGTAGCGGCAACAGGGAATAATATCAGCTTCAAGAAAGAAATGTAGTACAGCTTTCCGGACCGGAACAGGGTCTTAAAGGAAATGGCGCCAAGCTTCATACCGATAATGGTCATAGAAATGGGGGTAACGGCGCTGCTGAAATGATCGGAGAAGGTGATGACCTCGGGAACATATTTTTTGACATTCAAAAGGTTGCAAATACAGCCCAGCACAAAAGCCGCCAAAACCGGATTCAGAAAGGCTTTTTTCACACTGATATTCTTCTTATCACCGGTTGCCAGGTATGCACCCAGGGTGTACATCAGCATATTGTTGATGATGTTGAGCACGATCAGTACGGTAAAAACCGGAGAATCCCCGCCAAACACCGCAACGGCCAGGGGGATGCCCAGGAAGCCGTTGTTGGCAAATACGGCGCAAAAGCGCAGTATTCCCCTTGTTTTCTTGTCTTTCTCCATTTTTGTCAAAGGCGCGGAAATAAAGAACATACCAAAAATGAATACAATGCCGATGAGGGCAACAATGCCCAGCGTCAGCAGGGATTCCTTGTGAAAGGTTAAATTTTTAACCACGCCGGAAAAAATCATAAACGGCAGCGCCAGATACATCAGAAGCTTGGAAAGCACCCCGGATTGCGCAGGTTTCAAAAGCTTGCCCTTTACCAGCAGGTACCCGGGAACAGCCAGCGCAACGAAAATCAGCACATTGCGCAGCATAATCATAAATTCGTCCATAAAAATTCTGCTTTCTTTTTGTTGTATAGTCCCTTTATAAAATACATTCCACGGCGGTTTTTTCCACTTCCAGCAGATTTTTGTATCCGGTAATGTATTGGTTGAAGCCGGCAATATCGGAAGCCAGGGGGCTTTGGGTGGAACGGCAGGCGGTTTCGAAAACGCCGGTGTTCAGAAAATCTTCCAGCGCCTGTCCCTTTCCGGCTGCGGAAAAGGCAGCAAGCAGCGCCATACCGTAAGCGCCGCCCTCGCCTGCGGTTTCCATTACCGTTACGGGGGCATTGCAGGCCGCGGCCATATATCTGTGGGCAACGCCGGGGGTTTTGAACAGACCGCCGTGGCCGGTAAGGGTATCCACAGCCACATTCTCTTTTGCCAAAATCTCCATACCCAGGTGCAAAGTTGCCATGGTAGCATACAGCGTTGCCCGCAGGAAGTTCGCCAGGGTGAATTTGGAATCGGCGTTTCTGACCACCAGGGGTCTGCCCTGGTCAAGGTGGGTAATGCCTTCGCCGGCTAAGTAATTGCACACCAGCACGCCGCCGCAATCGGCATCGCCTTCCAGGGATTTTTGGTACAGCCGGGTGTAAAGGGTGTCATCGTCGGGCTCAGCGCCAAACAGCCCGGCAGCTTCTTTCAAAACGGAAATCCAGGCGTTGCTGTCGCCGGTGCAGTTGTTGCAGTGGACCATTGCCACCGGCTTGCCTGCCGGGGTGGTAACCACATCGATTTCCTCGTATATGTTTTTCAGGGGGCGTTCCAATACAATCATAGAGAATATGGATGTGCCTGCGGATACATTGCCGGTTCGGGGCGCAATGGAATTGGTTGCCACCATACCCGTTCCCGCATCGCCCTCGGGCGGGGCAAAGGGAACGCCCACGGGCAGCAGATTGTCGAGGATTGCCGCGCCTTTTTCGGTAAGCGCGCCTGCGTTTTCGCCGGCCACCAAAACCGCCGGCAGAACCTCCTCCAATTGCCAGGGCAGATTATATTGGGCAATGAGGGCGTTGAATTTTTCCACCATCCGGCTGTCATAGCAAAGGGTGTCGCTGTCGATGGGGAAAATGCCCGAGGCCTCGCCGATACCCACGGCATTCACGCCGGTGAGCATATAGTGGATGTAGCCGGCAAGGGTGGTGATGTGGGCGATTTTGCCGATATGCGCTTCGCCGTTGAGCACCGCCTGATACAAATGGGCGATGCTCCACCGCTGAGGCACATTGAAGCCGAAGAGGGCGGTTAATTCCGCGGCTGCCCTGGCGGTGATGGTATTTTGCCAGGTGCGGAAGGGAACAAGCAGATTCCAGTCCTTGTCAAAGGCAAGATAGCCGTGCATCATACCGGAAATACCCACGGCTTTGATTTGACGGCCCTTTTGCGCATCTTTCAGCGCCGCCTTGATGCCGTCCCACGCTTCGTCCAGATTGTAAGTCCAAATGCCGTCGGTATAGGCGGATTTCCAGGTGTAGCCTCCCGAAAAATTCGGGTTATAGGCCTCGTCCACGCCCACGGCCTTGATTCGGGTAGAGCCAAATTCTATGCCCAGATAGGTATTCATAAAAAAACATCCTTTCTTGTTGCTGTGGCAATCTCCAAATAAAATTATAGCATAAAGCCGCGCGGGATTCAACCGAAACCGGGGAATATGCAGGACATACAGCGGTTTTATGCATTTATGCAAGAATAATATGAAAATATTTCCGGTGGTCGGGAAGGGGATAAAGGGGGTGTTTTTTCGGCAAAATAGCTGGTTTTGGTGAATTTTAACAAGCTGAACCGGAAATGGCAGCGCTTTTTTGTTGAAAAAATCGCGGAATTTGCGTGAATAAAGGCTTGCATATTTATGCAAGATGTGCTACAATTTGGATAATTCAAAAAACAAACGCCCGAAACACAAGGAGGAATGCGTTATGAGTAAGAAAATTGAGAAAATTGTACTGGCCTATTCCGGCGGCCTGGATACATCTATTATTATCCCCTGGCTGAAAGAGAACTACGACAATCCTTATATCATTGCCGTGGCCGGCAATGTGGGTCAGATGGACGAGCTGGAAGGCCTGGAAGAAAAGGCTTACGCCACCGGCGCTGACAAGTTCTACGCCGCTGACCTGTGCGACGAGATGGTCAACGATGTGATCATCCCCTCTGTGCAGGCAGGCGCAATTTACGAGGAGTACCTGATGGGTACTGCCTTTGCTCGTCCCATCATCGCCAAGGCTCTGGTGGAAATCGCCCTGAAAGAGGGCGCAGACGCCATCGCCCACGGCTGTACCGGCAAGGGCAACGACCAGGTTCGGTTCGAGCTGGCCATCAAGCACTTCGCCCCCGATATGAAGATCATCGCCCCCTGGCGTGAGTGGGACATCAAGTCCCGCGAAGAGGAAATCGACTACGCCGAGGCCCACAATGTACCCTTAAAAATCAACCGGGAGACCAACTATTCCAAGGATAAGAATATGTGGCATTTGAGCCACGAGGGATTGGATCTGGAAGATCCCTGGAACGAGCCTCTGTATGAAAAGCCCGGCTTCCTGGAAATGGGCGTTTCTCCCATTGCCGCTCCCGACGCGCCTACTTATGTAACGCTGGACTTTGAGCAGGGTGTTCCCGTGGCGCTGGACGGTGTGAAGATGTCCGCTACCGATATCATTTGGAAGCTGAACGAAATCGGCGGCAAAAACGGCATTGGCCTTTTGGACATCGTGGAAAACCGGCTGGTGGGTATGAAGTGCAGAGGCGTGTACGAGACCCCCGGCGGCACCATTCTCTACAAGGCCCACAGAGTATTGGAAACCCTGTGCCTGGACAAGATGACCGCCCACAAGAAGCAGGAGTTGTCGGTCTGCTTTGCCGAGCTTCTGTACAACGGCCTGTGGTTCTCTCCCTTGCGTAAGGCCCTGTCCGCCTTCGTAACCGAGACTCAGAAGACCGTAACCGGTACGGTAAAGCTGAAGCTGTACAAGGGCAATATGATCAACGCCGGCGTGAAGAGTCCCTACTCTCTGTACTCCGAGGAGATTTGCACCTTCGGCGAGAGCGATTACGATCAGACCGACGCCACCGGCTTCATTAACCTTTGGGGTCTGCCCACCCAGGTCCATGCCCTTATGGAGCAGGGCAAGCTCAATGGCTAAGCTGTGGGAAGGGCGGTTCAGCAAGGCGCTGGACCAGCAAGCCGACGATTTCAATTCTTCTATCCACTTTGACAGCCGTATGTTCCGGCAGGATATCAAAGGCTCTATGGCCCACGCGGTAATGCTGGCGGCAAAGGGCATTATCCGGCAGGAAGAGGCGGATACCATTATCGCCCAGCTGGAAAACATCCTCGCTGATTTGGAAAGCGGCAAGCTGCCTGTGGATATGACCGCCGAGGATATTCATATGTTTGTGGAGGCGGAGCTGACCAAGCGGATCGGGGATGTGGGCAAAAAGCTGCACACCGCCCGCAGCCGCAACGATCAGGTGGCGGTGGATATCCGGCTGTACTTAAAGGAAGAGGCTGCGGAAATTACCGCAATGCTCCGCACTCTGCTGGATGCCATCCTTTTTCAGGCGAAGCAGCACAAGCAGACCATTATGCCCGGCTATACCCACCTGCAACGGGCGCAGCCGGTTACCTTCGCCCATCATCTGCTGGCCTACGGTATGATGTTCTCCCGGGATATCACAAGAATTGCCGACGCAGTCAAGCGTATGAATGTCAACCCCCTTGGCTCTTGCGCATTGGCAGGCACCACTTATGACACTGACCGCTACATGACGGCGAAAGCCCTGGGCTTTGACGGCATCACCTTAAACAGCATCGACGGCGTGTCCGACCGGGATTTCTGTGTAGAATTGCTGTCTGCCTTTGCTACGGTGATGATGCACCTGTCCCGCTTCTCCGAGGAGATCATCCTCTGGGCAAGCTGGGAGTTCAAGTTCATCGAGCTGGACGACAGCTACACCACCGGTTCCAGCATTATGCCCCAGAAGAAGAATCCGGATATCGCGGAGCTGGTCCGGGGCAAGACCGGACGGGTCTACGGCGATCTGATGGCCATGCTCACGGTTCTCAAAGGCATTCCGCTTGCTTACAATAAGGATATGCAGGAGGATAAAGAGTGCATCTTCGATGCCATCGATACGGTAAAGCAGTGTCTTACCGTGTTCCCGCCTATGCTAAAAACCTTGAAGGCGCTGCCGGAGAATATGTACGCCGCGGCGCAAAAGGGCTTCATCAACGCAACGGATTTGGCAGATTACCTGACCAAGAAGGACATTCCCTTCCGCACAGCCTACAAGCTGGTGGGTCAGATTGTGGCATACTGCATTGAAAAGAATACCGTGCTGGAAGCCCTTTCTTTGGAAGACTATCAGCAGTTCCACCCCTTGTTTGAAAAGGATGTGTTTGACGCCATCGACCTGCGTCGGTGCGTGGAAAGCAGAATTTCCGCCGGCGGCACCAATGAAGCGTCCGCCGACGAACAAATAAAGTACATTGAACAATTTATTTAGGAGGAAAAGAAAATGAAAAAACTGATTGCGATTATTTTGGTTGTAGTTTTGGCTCTGTCCCTGGTTGCCTGCGGCGCAAAGGGCGCTACTTTGGCAGAAGTAAAAGAGGCTGGTAAGCTGACTGTGGCTACCTCCCCCGACTTCCCTCCCTTTGAGAGCCTGGAAGACAATAAGGTTGTTGGTATCGAAGTGGATATTATGGCGCTGGTTGCCAAGGAGCTGGGCGTTGAGATCGAGTTCGTGCAGATGGACTTCGACTCCGTTCTCGTGGGTATTCAGTCTGCTAAGTATGACTGCGCTATGTCCGGTATCACCGTTACGCCCGCCCGTGAGAAGAATATGCGCTTCACCACGCCTTACTACAATGCCGCGCAGGTGATCGTTGTTAAGGCTGACAGCGCCGTCAAGGGCAAGGCTGATTTGGCAGATAAGACCGTTTCCGTGCAGACCGGCACCACCGCAGAGTCCGGCTGCCAGGACGAAAACATCGAGTATCAGGCTTACAATGCCAATGCTGATGCCAAGGCCGCTCTGACCACCGGCAAGGTAGACGCTTGGGTCGTTGACAATCTGACCGCTATGCAGATGGTGGAAGAGGGCGACGGCCTGGTGATTCTGGAAGAGAAGATGACCGAAGAGCCCTACGCATTTGCCTTTGCCTACGGTTCTGAGGATCTGGTTGCGGAAATCAACACCGTTTTGAATAAGCTGATTGAAGACGGCACCATTGCCAAGATTTTTGAAAACTACGGCGAAGCCTACGCCAAGCCCTGAATCATAAGCATTGAATTGCGGCTCCGCGCAAATTTTTGCGCGGAGCCTGCTTGAATTTACACTATAAATATAAGGAATAGAATCGATGAATTGGTTTGATAAATTAAGCGAGACCTTTTTGGAAGACAACCGCTATTTGTGGCTGGTAGACGGCTTGAAGGTTACCGTGCTGATTACTTTGGGCG
Organism: Faecousia sp.; assembly: GCA_045635105.1. GTDB lineage: Bacteria > Bacillota > Clostridia > Oscillospirales > Oscillospiraceae > Faecousia. Next base: position 12,650 of record JAZRBN010000043.1, read on the forward strand.
CGCTGGTCATCGGTGTGATTATCGGCACACTGATTGCCATCACCAAGTATTTCTGTGAAGGCAATAAGCGTCTGCGCTGGCTGAATTGGCTGTGCGATCTGTACACCACGGTAATCCGGGGTATTCCTATGACCGCGCTGCTGTTGGTATTTTTCTTTGTCATCTTTGTATCTGCAAGAGATGGTGTTCCCGTTGCCATTGCGGCATTCGGCATCAACTCCGGCGCGTATATGGCAGAGCTGATCCGCAGCGGTATCAATGCGGTGGATAAGGGTCAGATGGAGGCTGCACGAAGCCTGGGTCTTTCCAAGGGACAGGCTATGGCCAAGATCATTCTTCCCCAGGCCATTAAGTATATTCTGCCTGCCATCGGCAATGAGTTGATCGCCCTTTTGAAGGAGACCTCTGTTGCCGGTTATGTGGCGGTGGTGGATGTTACCAAGGCGGCAACCAATATCCGCAATAAAACCGGCGATGCGGTGAATCCCATTTTGTTGCTGGCGCTGATCTATTTGGTGATGGTGGTTATTCTCACCCGGCTGCTGACAGTGCTGGAAAGGAGGCTGGGCAAGAGCGATGGAAAATAATGCGATTATTTCTGTAAAAGACTTAAAAAAGGACTTTGACGGAATGTCCGTGCTGAAAGGCATCGATATTGACATTCACAAGGGCGATGTGGTCTGCGTCATCGGCGCGTCCGGCTCCGGTAAGTCCACATTCCTGCGGTGCTTAAATATGCTGGAAGTACCCACTGGCGGCAGTATTTTCTTCGAGGGCGCGGATTTGACCGAGGATAAGGTGGACCTGAATCTGCACCGGCAGAAGATGGGTATGGTGTTCCAGCAGTTTAATCTGTTTCCCCATTTGACTATTTTGGACAATCTGACCCTTGCGCCCACGCTGTTAAAGAAGATGACCAAGGAGCAGGCAGCGGCAAAGGCTATGGAGCTTTTGGACCGGGTGGGTCTTGCCGATCGGGCGGAGTCCTATCCCAATCAGCTCTCCGGCGGTCAGAAGCAGCGGGTTGCCATTGTGCGGGCGCTGTGTATGGAGCCGGATGTGATGCTCTTTGACGAGCCCACCTCTGCCCTGGATCCGGAAATGGTGGGCGAGGTGCTGGATGTTATGAAGAGCCTTGCCAATGCGGGTATGACCATGGTGGTGGTTACCCACGAAATGGGCTTTGCAAGAGAAGTTTCCAATCGGGTAATCTTTTTGGACGACGGCGTCATTGCAGAGGAAGGCGCTCCCCAGGAGATTTTCGACAATCCCAAGTGCGAGCGGCTGCAAACGTTTTTATCGAAGGTGTTGTAATGATGAAGGGCAGAGATTTTTTGAAGCTGCTGGACTTTACACCGGCAGAGATTTTGAAACTAATTGATTTGGCCGCGGAGCTGAAAGCTCAGAAAAAGGCGGGTATCCCCCACCGGCTGTGCGAAGGCAAGAATATCGCGCTGATTTTTGAAAAGACCAGCACCCGCACCCGCTGTTCCTTTGAGGTGGCAGCCTATGATTTAGGTATGGGCGTAACTTACCTTGACCCCACAGGCTCCCAAATCGGTAAAAAAGAGAGCATTGCCGATACTGCCCGGGTGCTTGCTTCCATTTATGACGGCATTGAGTACCGGGGCTACGGACAGGAGATTGTGGAGGAGCTGGCGAGGTATTCCAGCGTGCCGGTGTGGAACGGACTGACCAACGAATTCCACCCCACCCAGATTCTGGCGGATATGCTCACTGTCCGGGAGCAGTTCGGCAAGCTGGAGGGTCTGAATTTTGTGTATATGGGCGATGCCCGGTATAATATGGGCAATTCTCTGATGGTAGGCTGCGCCAAGCTGGGGCTGAATTTTACCGCCTGCTGCCCGGAAAGCTATTTCCCGGACAAGGCGCTGATCGCCAAGTGTCAGGAAGTAGCCAAGCAGTCTGGCGCTACGCTGCGTTTTGAAACCGATCCGGCTACGGCGGTGAAGGGCGCGGATGTGATTTACACCGATGTTTGGGTATCCATGGGCGAGCCGGCAGAGGTATGGGAGAGCCGTATCAAGGAGCTGTCCCCCTATCAGGTGAACGCAGAGTTGATGGCTGCCACCGGCAAGGACAGCACGGTGTTTATGCACTGCCTGCCGGCATTCCACGATTTGAAGACCAAAATCGGCAAGGAGATGGGCGAGAAATTCGGCATCACCGCTATGGAGGTTACGGACGAGGTGTTCGAGAGCGAACAATCCATCGTCTTCCAGGAGGCAGAAAACCGTATGCACACCATCAAAGCCGTTATGGCGGCTACATTATAAAACAAAAGCAGATGCCTTGGGCATCTGCTTTTTGTTTTATAATAGGGAAGCAAAGGTTTGTTCCGCCTTTTCCAGTCGGGCAAGAACCGATGCATCCAAATGCTTTTCGATAATGGCATAGGCATCTTTGATATTGGGCATCCGGCTGCGACCGTGGCAGTCAGAGCCGATGAAGTCCACATAGCCTTCCTTGATCAGCTTTAAGGCTACGCGCCGGGTATGGCGGCGGGTAAGGAAATCCCCGTTGAGCTGCACCAGCACCGGCAGCTTTTTGATTTCCTGCAAAAGGCCATTGAGCCTTCGGTGGGGGAGCAGATACCGGTCGATATGGGCAATCACCGGGGTCAGTCCCAGCTCAGAATGGATGTTCTTTAATTCCCGGTACATAGATTTGTTCCAGGGGGATAGGGGCATCTCCACCAGCAGATAAGGCGTTGCACCCAGGGTTAGCTTTTTCAGTTCTTCGGTATGGCTCATGCCCGGATAGTAGTATACCTCTGCTCCGGGTATCAGCTCTAAATCTGTGGTTTTGGACAGCTTTTCACATGCCACTTGCCGGCGCTGTAAAAACTGCGCCGGTGTTTCCTGCTGGGGGTAGAAATGGGGGGTCAGCACCACCCGGCGAATCCCCTGCTCCCGTTCTGCTTGCAGCAGGCGCAGGGATTCCGCTAAGTTTCGGCTGCCGTCATCCATTCCCGGCAGTATGTGGGTGTGAAAATCAGTCTTCATCATAATTATTTATTGTCAGCGGAATGATTCTCAGAGATGGTCTGTGTTACCGTGCTTTCACTGCTGGTGCTTTTTTCGTTCTCCTGCAAGTAGAACAGATGCGGTTTGCGCCCATAGCGGTAACCGTAGCGATAGCCGTATCGATGGCCGTAGCGGTAATAGTATCTGCCATAGCGGTATTTTCTGCCGTAGCTAACACTGTCCTCTATGGTCTTGTTCAGCAGGACGCCGAGAATTTTCGCGTCCACAAAGGTAAACTGCTGGATGGCATCGCGCAGGGCAGGACGGGAACAGTAGTTTTGCCGCACCACCATCAGAATGCCGTCCGCCAGCTTGGTGGCAGTCAGGGCATCGGAAACCTCACCGATGGGGGGCATATCCAGAATGATGTAGTCAAACAGGTCTTCCAGCTTTTGCAGGGTCCATTCCATCTTTTCAGAGCTGAGCAGCTCCATGGGGTTGGGGGGTGTGTGGCCGGCGGTGATAACCCGGATAGAACCCATATTCTGTCCGATTTGGTATTCCTGACAGACATCTTCCACATCCAGCTTGGAGGTGAGGTAATCGGAAAGTCCTGGGGTTTTCAGCAAGCCTGTTTTTTCTGCCAGGGTGGGACGGCGCATATCGCAGTCGATAAGCAACACCTTTTTGTTCAGTTGGGCCAGGGAGCATGCCAGGTTGACGGCGGTGATACTCTTGCCTTCACCGGGCATAGCGCTGGAAATGGCAAACACACGGCAGTTTTTGCCGTCAGTGAAGGAGAATTGCAGCTTGGTCCGTAGCAGCTTGTAGGCCTCGGAAGCGGCAAAGGAAATGGAGCCGCCAATGATCTTATCGTCTTTTTTAGCGGGTTCAACGTCATAGCTGCGTTTCCGGTAGCTGCCCTTGGTAGGCGCCAGCATATCCGGAACCGCTGCCAGCACCGGATATGCGCTGCATCGTTCCACGTCTTCTTCTTCCTTAATGGTTACGTCAAACAGCTCCCGTAGGACGATGATGCCTACGGCAAGAATAAAGCCAAGCAGGAAGCCGTACATCATATTTTTAGAATAGCTGGGGGCGCTGCGGGTGGTGGGAATTAAGGCGTAATCCACTACCTTGGCAGAGGAGCCCTCGATAATGCTGGCAATTCGCTTGGGAACAACGTAGGCAATGGCGTTGGCAAGGTTGGCTGCTTCCTCAGGGTCGGTGCTGGTAACGGTTACTTTGAAAATTTCTGTGTTGTTCACCGGCGCGGCGTTAATCATATTCCGCAGCTGGGAAAAGCTCAGGTCGGAACCGGCATATTCAAGCACATCGTTCAGGGTGCTGGCGGCTTTCAGAATAACAATATAGGATTCCACCAGACTCTTGGAGGAAGAGATATCGTTGGAGGAGATGCCAGGGGTTTCGTCAGGGGAATTGTAGTTGTTCACATAGAATTGCGCAGTGGAGGAATATGTGGGCGTAACAAAAAAGTAGGTATAGGCGAAGGCTGCGCCACAACCAAGCGCGGCGGCTAAAATTACCAGAATAATCCGACGCCAAATGGCATTCCAAAGGCGCACTAAATCCAATTCGATGATATCTGTACTTTGATGAAGGCTTGCCTGATTCATTTGCTGTTCAGCCATACTGTTTCCTCCCGATTCTTTCTGTCCGGTTGATTATTAAGAATGCTTTTATAAAAGCAAAAATCGCACAACAGTAATTTTAGCTTGTTTTACCACAAAAGTCAATCGTTATCCCCAGTTATTTGGGAAAAATGCTAAAAATTATACAAAAAAATACAGGGCGTGTTGCGGTTTGCGTAACACGCCCTGTATTGTATTTATCCCAGTGAATAATAGAAAATATTGTCCCGGGCGGGGGTCAGGTCGGAGATCAGGCCTCGGGTGGCGTAGATGGCGTAGCTGCGGAACAGCACCGGGCACATCAGCCCCTGGTCCATCACCAGCTTGTGGAGGGTAAAGTAGTTGCCGTGGTTTTCCAGCGCCTGCAAGCTTAGCGCGTAGGCTGCCACATCGTTCATACCGCCCCAGCTCAGCTCACCGTAGGTGGCAAAGAAAGCGGACAGGTCCATATTGGGCGACAGTCGGGTCTGTCCCAGATAAATGTCGTAATACCGGCCTTTCAGCGCTTCCACATAGGCATTGCCGCCCAGGGGTTTCAGCTCCACTTCCAGACCGCAGTCGGTGAGCATTTGCCCGATGCGCCGGGCAACCCGCAGCCGCAGGCTGTCATCGCTGTTGACCAGGAACACAACCTTTCTGCCCTCCATACCGGCTTCCTTCACTGCCTGGGCAAATTTGATATCGTCATACCCGTAGCGCTCCGCCAGATTTTGGCTGTAATAGGGGGACAGAGGCGATGCGGGCAATGTAGCGGGCCGGGCAAAGCCCCGGTAGTATTCTTCTACCAGCAGATTCCGGTCAATGGCGTGGGTCAGGGCGATGCGCACAGTGTCATTGGAGAAAATCTCGCTGTCGCTGGATGTGCCCAGGTACAGGAAAATGCCGTTTTCGCAGTCCCACAGCTCAAAGTCGCAGCGGTAGTCGGCGTACCGGTCGGAGCCGGGGTCGGCGCAGACCATACTCAAATCAAAAAATTCGAACTGGTCTCGAATGTCAATGGCAGATTCTGCCGGGAACAGGGCGATGGTCTCTGCGGTAACCGCCATATGGGGGTCGCACCACCAGTCGGTGCGCCTGCGCAGGCTGTCGCCGCCGGAGGCGGTATAGAGGATATAAGGACCGCTGCCCATAGGATGCTCCAACGCCACGTGGCTGGCCTTCACAATGGGAATGTCCAGCAGCAGCGGCAGGTTTTCAAAGGGGGTATCCAGGTTGATTGTGATGCCATCGCCGGACTTGACAATCTCCGTAATGTGGAGAAAACGGCCCTTGTAGAAATCACTTTCCTTGGCGGCGTTCAGGCTGGCAACCACATCGTCGGCCTTCACAAGGGTGCCGTCGGCAAAGGTGGCAGACCGCAGAGAGAAGGTGTAGCTTTTCATATCCTTGGACTGGGTGTAGCTTTTGCACAGCAAAGGCTCTGCATTGTAGTCCCGGTCCACGGAAAACAGACCCTGATACAGCAGGGAAAACAGCGCCCGGTTGGTAAAATCACCGCACAGGTAGGGATTCAAAGAACGGTCTGCGTAGTAGGGAAGAGACAGCTTTTGAGGCTCGTCATCCGGCTTGGGGGTATTCTGCGGACCGGTGTAGTCGTCCTCGTAGCTGAGACCGTCGCCGGTGGGCGTAATGGTACCGGTGTTTCCTGCGCAACCGCACAGAAGAAGACACAGGCACAGCATTAGCGCCAGTAACCGCTTCATCTTTTTCCCTCCTTACGTACAATGATAGCTCCCTGTGAGCCGCGTTTTTCGCCAACGACCCGGTGAGACCAGAAACGGTCGGGGGAGCAGGCGGTGCATTCTGTGGAAATGGCAATGTTCGTAACGCCGCTGCGGCGCAGCCACAGGGCGTTTAAGCCTTTTAAGTCTATGTGGAATTTCTCCCCCGTGGGGTGGATATAGGGTTTGGCGTCCTCGCCCAAAGCATCCAGCATAGCCGCTGCCACATCCCAGTGGGTTTCAAAGCAGCAAAGACCGATGTTTGGCCCAATGGCGGCGCGGATATTCTCTCGCTTGCAGCCAAAGGCGGCAACCATCGTTTCCACGGTTTTTGCGGCAATTCCCAATGCCGTTCCCCGCCAGCCGGCGTGGGCAGCGCCCACTGCGCCGGTAACCGGGTCGCAGAATAAAATGGGTGTGCAGTCGGCGGAAAAGACCGTCAGCGCCACATTGGGCGTGTTGGTTACCAGAGCGTCGCACTGGGGATAGTCCCGGTGGGAAAGGCTACCCAGGCAGTCTTTTTGCGTTACCACCCGGACAATGTCGGTGTGAATCTGGTGGGCAAGCACTAAGTTTTCCGTGGAGAAATCCAGGGCATTTGCTAAAATTTCGTAGTTTTTTCCTACATTTTCTGCTGTGTCGCCCCGGTGCATACCCAAATTCAGACTGCTCCAAATTCCCTGGCTGACCCCGCCGTATCGGGTAGTAAACCCGTGAGGCGCCTGGATATTGTCGGCGCACAGATATTCCAAGCTACCTAAGCGCGTCATTGTCCATTGTCCATTATCCATTGTCAATTCATTTTGTCCTTCTGCATACAGCACTTCTTATACTTCTTGCCGCTGCCGCAGGGACAGGGATCGTTGGGACCTACCTTGCCGGAAACACGCACCGGCTGCTTCTTCATCACGGAATCTCCGGTGCCGATGGCGCCGGTTTCCTTGGCAACCTTCACGCGCTTGACTTCCTGGGTGGGACGCAGCTGTACGGCAAATATCCGGCGCACAGTCTCCTCCCGAATGGCGGTGATCATAGCCTGGAACATCTGATAGCCCTCTTCCTTATAGGCGATTACCGGATCGTGCTGGCCGTAAGCCCGCAGACCGATGCCCTGCTTCAAATCGTCCATAGCGTCGATATTGTCCATCCAGTATTCGTCCACAACCCGGAGCATAACCACCCGTTCCAGCTCCCGCATGGTGTGCTCGCCCAGCTGGGCTTCCTTGGCGTTGTAGGTGGCAACAGCCGCGTCATAAATGCAGTCGGCAAGGGTCTGGGCGGTGAGCTTACCCTCCGGCACGCAAGCGCCCTTGGCAAAGTAGAGACCTTCAAAGCGGGTCAATACATCGCCTGTGTTTTCCACCACACCGCCGGTGGCGCTGAGAGCGTCGGTAACGGTGGTGTCCACCACCTCCCGGAGCATATTCAGCATACTCTCTTTCAGGCTTTCGCCGTCCAGCACCTTCTGCCGCTGGGCGTAAATCACCTCACGCTGGGTGTTCATCACATTATCGTATTCCAGCACGTTCTTTCTGGACCGGAAGTTCCGGCTTTCCACACTGCGCTGGGCATTTTCCACTGCGCCGGAGAGCATTTTCGCGTCGATGGGGGTGTCCTCGTCCAGACCCAGGGTGTCCATAATGCCCATAATCCGGTCGGAGGAGAACAGGCGCATCAAATCGTCCTGTAAGCTCAGATAGAACCGGCTTTCACCCGGGTCGCCCTGCCGTCCGGAACGGCCACGGAGCTGGTTGTCGATCCGGCGGGATTCGTGGCGCTCGGTGCCGATGATGAACAGACCGCCGGCGTCCCGTACCTGCTGGGCCTCCTGGGCCATCTGCTCTTTGTGCTGGGCAAGCAAGGTCTTATATTGCTCTCTGATTTCCAGAATCTCCGGGTCGTCGGTTTCTGAGTAGGCGTTGGCCTGCTGAATCAGTTCCTCCGGCGCGCCGCCCTTGCGCAGCTGGTTCAGCGCCATAAATTCCGGGTTGCCGCCCAGCATAATGTCCGTGCCGCGGCCTGCCATATTGGTGGCGATGGTAACAGCGCCCAGCTTGCCGGCTTGCGCCACGATTTGGGCTTCCTGCTCGTGGAATTTGGCGTTGAGCACATTGTGGGGAATGCCGGTGCGCTTCAACAGCTTGCTGAGGATTTCACTTTTTTCAATGGAAATGGTACCAACCAGCACCGGCTGACCCTTCTGGTGGCATTCTTCCACCTGCTTGATGATGGCGCGGAACTTGCCGGCCTCGGTTTTGTAAACCGCGTCGGTGCGGTCCTGCCGGGCAATGGGACGGTTGGTGGGAATCTCCACCACATCCAGCCGGTAAATGGCGGCAAATTCCTCTTCTTCGGTGAGTGCTGTGCCGGTCATACCGGACAGCTTTTCGTAAAGCCGGAAGAAGTTCTGGAAGGTGATGGTGGCAAGGGTTTTACTCTCGCTGGCAACCTTTACCTTTTCTTTGGCCTCAATGGCCTGGTGCAGACCCTCGTTGTACCGTCTGCCGTACATCAGTCGGCCGGTGAACTCGTCTACAATGATGATTTCCCCGTCCTTGATCACATAGTCAATGTCCCGCTTCATAATGCCCCGGGCCTTCATTGCCTGGTTGATATGGTGGGAGATGGTGGCGTTTTCCGGGTCGGCAAGGTTTTCCAGGCCGAAAAACTTTTCAGCCTTGGCAATGCCGGAAGCGGTCAGGGATACGGAACGGGATTTTTCGTCCACAATATAGTCGCAGTCGTAGTTGTCCTGCTCCTCTTTTTCGTCGGTCTTGGCAAAGACCAGCTTTTTCATAGTGGATACCAGCTGATCCGCCATTTCATACAGCTTGGAGGAGTCCTCCCCCTGTCCGGAGATAATCAGCGGTGTCCGTGCCTCGTCGATGAGAATGGAGTCCACCTCGTCCACGATGGCAAAGGCGTGTCCCCTCTGGACCAGCTCCTGCTTGTAAATGGCCATATTGTCCCGCAGGTAGTCAAAGCCCAGCTCGTTGTTGGTGCAGTAGGTGATGTCAGCGGCGTAGGCCTCTTTGCGCTCTGCCGAAGTCATTCCGGGAACGACCAGTCCTACGCTAAGACCCATAAACCGGTGCACCTTGCCCATCCACTGGGAGTCCCGGGTGGCAAGATAGTCATTCACCGTAACCACGTGGACACCCCGTCCGGTCAGAGCGTTGAGATAGCAGGGCAGAACCGCAACAAGGGTCTTGCCCTCGCCGGTTTTCATTTCCGCAATGCGGCCCTGGTGGAGCACAATGCCGCCGATGAGCTGCACCGGATACGGACGCATACCCAGCACCCGCCAGGCAGCCTCCCGCACGGCGGCAAAGGCCTCGGGCAGCAGATCGTCCAGGGTTTCGCCATTTGCCAATCGTTCCTTGAAAATAGCGGTTTTTCCCTGCAACTGCTCCTGGGAGAGGGCCTTGTACTCCTCCTCCAATGCCAGAATTTTGTCCACAATGGGTTGTATTTTTTTAATCTCCCGCTGGGAGCGGGTGCCGAATAATTTAGAAATAAGTCCCATGCCAAGTCTCCTTTGGGCATAATTTTATTCATTATAGCACACCCGGCAGGAAAATAATAGACAATTTTGTGAATTCTTTGGGTTAAAAAGAAACCCGTGGGAAGATTCCCACGGGTCATTGGCTTTATTTTGCTGCTTTTGTTAACTTTCTCTCGTCTTTGGTCTTGCAGAGCTTTTCCAGAACGGGCACCATCAGGATACAGATGAAGATGGCGGTGAAGCCGCCGTTGTACAGCAGGAAGCCGCCGTGCATATCGGGAACAGCGGACACCAGCAGATAGTGCAGGCCGCCGGCCAGTACGCCGTAGCCAAAGCCGTATTTGCCGGAGATGGGGGACAGGCCGTTGGCATAGCACAGACCGATGAGAATGGACTGGCTGCCGATGGTCAGAGCGAAGTTTTCCACGCCCAAAAGACCGGAAATCCAGCCAAACAGATAGGAAAATGCAACATAACCCACCATAATGGGCAGCACATTCCGGGGGTGGCTGCCGGAGTTGCAGGTGGCCAGCATACAGAAAACAATGCCGAAGGTCATACCGGTCCATGCGCCGGAGACGGTGGCAGCGCCGTCGATGAAGGAGGCAAAGTTATAGTAGGCGACGATCATCAGACCGAACACGCCTGCGTTCATCAGGAACGGGGCGTAGCCATACTTTGCAGTGAAGCTGACACCGTGGCCGGAATCCTTCATCAGATTCCAGTAGTCCTTGAACTTGCAGCCCATCAGCAGGGCGAAGATAATGAACAAAGCGAACAGCGCCACGCAGAAAATGTTGCAGCCGTAGAAAAGGGTAACATCGGGAGCCGCCATATTGGAAAGACCCTGCTTTGCGGGGGTAGTGCCCAGCATCACATTGTACAGCACTGCCCGCAGGAAGAAGGCGGTAACGCCCACGGGCAGGGCGGCAGAGTAGTGGTCATAGCCCTTGTGGACAGCGGGCGCGTGGGCAAGACCGGCAGGCAGGAAGAAGCCGATGAGCAGACCCACAAACAGACCGATGCCCAGACCCAGCCAGTTAAAGCCCAGGTATTCCGTGCCGGGATACCGCAGCAGCAGGTCGGAAATCAGCGGCGCAATACCGGTGGAATAGAGCATGGCGTTGGATACAGCGCCCAGCTTTTCCTTCTTCACGGCAGCGTACAGCGCCACACCCAGTACGGTGGGGAGCATATTCACCAAATTCATGCCCCAGGAGGCAAAGCCCACGGTCAGCAGCACGCCCAGGGTGGTAACGTTGTTGGGCTTGGCGCCGGGCAGACTCACCAGCAGGGTGCAGAATAGGCCCACAATGCCCATATTCAGAAAGGTAGCCGCATAGCCGCCCAGGGCAAAATAGTTGGTGGAAATCTTACAGGTGGAGGACATAATCTTCCACAGGCCGGTAAACATGGTGCTTCTGTCGGGCAGAATCACTGCCGCTACCATAAAGCACAGGGAAACAAAGGCGAAAAACAGCCGCAAAAAGCTGCTCTCAGACAGATTGTTGATTTTTTTCATAGCATTTACACCTCAATAAAAATCCGGGCAATCCGAGCCCAAAAGTTCGAATTGCCCAGACAGTCGGCTTTCTTCTCCCATACTCCCATGCGGTGCTCCGCAGATTCTGTCAGTTATATGGGATGTTATTTATGTTTAGGCCTTTTCAGCAGCCTCTACCACGTGCTTCATCAGCACGCTGGTGGTAACAGCGCCCACGCCGCCGGGAACGGGGGTGATAGCGCCGACAATGGGCTCGACCTCGTCAAATACGCAGTCGCCGGACATACCGCCCTTGCCCTTGGAGGTGATCTTCTCGGGATTCCAGTTCATGGAAACGTCGATGACGATCTGACCCTCGCTGACAAAGTCGCGGGTTAAGCTGCCCAGCACGCCGGCAGCGGTAACAATGATGTCAGCCTTCTTGCAGATTTCTGCGGTGTTCACGGTACGGGTGTGGCAGATGGTAACGGTGGCGTTCTTTGCCATCAGCATCATAGCGGCAGGCTTGCCAACCACCAGGCTGCGGCCGATAACCACTGCGTTTTTGCCCTTGCAGTCGATGCCATAGTGGTCCAGAATCTCCATACAGGCGGCGGGGGTGCAGGGGGCATAGCCCAGGTCCTGACCTTCAAATACGCCTGCGTTACTCATATGGGTCATAGAGTCCACGTCCTTCTTGGGGTCCAGGCGGTTGCAGATCTCATCCTGATCGTTTTTCAGATGCTTGGGCAGGGGACGGAACATCAGCACGCCGTGTACGGAATCATCGGTATTGACTTCGTCGATAACCTTCAACACGTCCTCCTTGGAGGCATCTTCTGGCAGAATGTAATTCTTGACAGCTACGCCAACCTCCTCAGCCCGCTTGGTAGCGCCTTTTTCATAGGACAGGTCGGAGGGGTTTTCGCCCAGGCGGATAATGCCCAGGGTGGCCTTAACGCCTTTTTCCTGCAAGGCAGCGGTGCGCGCCTGCAAGGCGGCAACCAGAGCCTCGTTTACTTCTTTGCCCAGTAATTGCTTTGCCATTTTATATTTCTCCTTCAAATTTTGTTGTAGGGCGGGGGTTCACTCCCGCCGGAAATGGCCCATTGTGTCGGCGGGACCAAGGCCCCGCCCTACAATTATACGCCGAAACCGGCCTTCACGGTGTTGAAAATTTCATCAGCCAGCGCGCCGTAGTCTGCCAGCATACCCAGCGCCTTGGCGTTCATTTCCTCGGCAAGCTCCCGGTTTTTCAGAGTCTTGGTGTTGATGAACACATTCAAGCTGGCTGCCTGCAAGGCGGCCTTGCAGCACACAGCACCGCAGCCGGCATCGGAAACAGCCAGACGGCTGCCCTTGTCGGCAAAGACCTTGATGTAACCGATAGCCTGGCAGCACAGCTCCATAATCTTCATGGGGGTGGAGCAGGCGATAATGGTGGCCTCTTCCATAACCTTGTCCCGGTTGGGGTCGTCCTTGGGAATGCCGTAGGCCTTGGCAAGAGGCAGGAAGTTCACTTCGTCAGCTTCTACCTGGTTCAGAAGCTCGGTTTGCAGCGCGTCGCACTTTGCTTTCAGCGCAATGATTTCTTCTTCAACTTCGGCATACTTTTTCTTGCCCACAGTCAGGCTGCCTACCATATTGCCCAGGGCAGTGCCGATGGCGCCAACCAGCGCGGCAGCGCCGCCGCCGCCGGGTGCGGGCGCGTCAGATGCCAGAACCTCCACAAATTTGCGGCAGGATTCAAGTGTCATATCCATAGTATCTATCTCCTAAAAAAATAATGTTGTAGCGCGGGGGTTCACTCCCGCCGATGTTCCGGCAGGAGCAAGCCCCTGCCCTACAATAATACTCCAAAAGCACAGGCGGTTAGCCGCCTGTGCTTATTGGAAAAGTCAGAATTAGAACAGACCGCTAACCTTGCCGGTCTCTACGTCTACGTCAACACGACGGTATGCGGGGTCAGCAGCAGTACCGGGCATCATGGAGATGGTACCGGCCATGGGGCACAGGAACTTGGCGCCGCCGTACTCCAAAATGTCGCGGATGGTCAG
>JAZRBN010000044.1:0-9600 GCA_045635105.1 Faecousia sp.
GGTGATGGAGACTTTAATGACAGAGGGCAGGATCATAACTGCCAGCACGAGCATCGCCGCCAGCAGACTGGCTCCGTCCGGCAGGTTAAAAACCTCCCGAATGCCGGGTACCAGCACCATCATACCAACCAAACCATAGACCACCGAGGGTATACCCGCCAACAGGCTCACCGCAGCGGACATCCATCCTTTCACTTTTGGCGATGCTTTCTTGGACAGATACACCGCCGTAAAGAAGCCGATGGGAACGCCAATCACCAGCGCGCCGGCTGTTCCGTATATGCTGGACAGGATAAAGGGCAGAATGCCGTACTGCGGGTTTGCGCCAGCCGGGTTCCAGACCTTACCAAACAGAAAATCCCATAAACCGATCTCCATAATAGCAGGGATACCTGACATCACCAAATACACAGTAATCAGCAGTACACAGGCAACGGTTACAAGACCCAGGAGCAGAAATATACCGTGGACAATACGCTCAAATACTTTGTTACTTTTCATACATTCACCTGATTGATACACAGTAAACGGCAAATTTCGCCGCCGCGTTATTTTTTAGTTGGCAGGAACAACACCGGCTGCGGTGATAATCTCACGGGCAGCGGCAGAGGTTACGAAATCGAAGAACGCCTGGGCGGTCTCACTCAGCTGAGCACCCTCCTTGGTAACCAGCACAAAGGGACGCTGCACGGCGTAGCTGCCGTCCTTAACCGCTGCCTCACTGGGTGCGACACCACCAACGCTGATTGCTTTCACCGTATCCTTTACTGAGGACAGAGAAACATAACCGATGGCGTTGGGATTCTCTGCCACCGCAGTCAGCACCGCACCGTTGGAGGTCAGCTCCTGACGATACCGGCAGACACCTTCGGTGCCGGTGATGGACTCGAAGCCATCCCGGGTGCCGGAGGACTCCTCGCGGCCAATGCAGACAATTTCGCCGCTATTGCCGCCCACTTCGCTCCAATTGGCAATCTCGCCCTTAAAAATGGCAGAGAGCTGCTCCACGGTCAGGTCAGCGACTGTGCTGTTGCTATGAACGATAATCGCAATGCCATCAATGGCAAGAACGGTCTGCTGTAAGCCCTCCGCCTTTTCGCTATCCTTCAAGTAGCGGGAGGACAGGCCGATGTCGCAGGTGCCGTCTTTCACCGCCTTGATGCCGGTGCCGGAGCCGGTGGCATTATAGGTGAAGTTTGCGCCGGTCTCTTCCATAAATGCCTCGCCCAACGCATTGATTACCTTCTGCATAGAGGTGGAGCCATCGGTGGACACCGACGGCTTATCCTTGTCCCCGCAGGCAGACAAAGAAAGCGCCGCAACCAGAATCAAAATCATACACATTCGCTTTTTCATAAATAAATTCTCCTTTTTATGTCTGTATTTATTGGTCCTTATGACTCTATCATAGCCATTTTATGTAAAATTCAAAAGACAAGGTATGTAAAATGCTTGTCAAGTTTTTTGGCAAAAAACAACCGCTGAGGTTATTACCCTCAGCGGTTGCAGACTTATTTATCGAAAGACACAGGCCCCGTTTCCTTTGATGCGAATGCGTTAGGACCGGGGTCCGACATAGAGAAATACATTTTCGCGGCCTTGGTTGTGCCAAAGTCCCGGTTTGAACCGGAGTTTTGCACCTTGTTAAAGGCATCGCGGAACATCTGATTGTGCGCTTCCTCTCGATTTAAGAGGAAGTCAATGGTCTCGCGCACTTTTTTGTCGTTGATTTGCCGGTAAAGGTATTCATAAACCACCTTTGCCCGCTGCTCCGACGCAATATTGCTCAGCAAATCTGCGCACAAATCTCCTGTAACCGTAACATAATCTGCCGTCCAGGAATAGCCCGAGGCATTGATAAGACCGGGATTAAGGCCCAGAATCACATGGGACTGGATTTCTCCTGAGGGCACCTTTTGGGCATCCACATCGTGCCCGTTTAACAAATTGATTGTCTACGCCACCATTTCCATATGCCCCAGTTCTTCTGCGGCAATATCCAGGAACAAGTCCTTAATTTCCGGGTCTTTGATTCTGAAGCTTTGCGACATATACTGCATAGCCGCTTTCAGCTCGCCGTTGCCTCCGCCCAGCTGCTCTTGAAGCAAAGCCGCATACTGTGGGTTCGGCCTTTCCACCGATACAGGGTGAAAAAGCATTTTTTCGTGTTTGAACATAGTATTACCTCCGTTAATTGGCTACTGACTATTCTTTCCAACTGATAAACGGATATACAGATAAACACTGCAACGGGATACAGGAATCCTATTTTTCCCCAAGAAACAATCAAAGGGCAGAAAGCAATGCTTTCTGCCCTTTGATTGCTGCCCATCAGGCAAAAGATGGGCAGCGTGAGGCAAAATGTTGAAGAAAAGACATTTTGTGCCGCCTGCCACAAACAGGCAGCTGCTCACTTTACCAAAAGCGGCAAGACAGAACCGCCGGTAAACAAATTAATACTTTACAAAGGGAAGCAGCGAAAGCCAAAGCCTTCTTTTTTTGCGGGTCCAACGCTTGTGTTCATCACCGCTTGTGTGCGCAAGCTCATCTTTAATGTAACGCAACTCCCATCTGAAATCGCTGATGAACCGCGCCAACGCCTGCAAAATTATAACTACCGCTGCACCAACCAGTATGCATAACAAAGCATATGTATCAAATCTTTGATCCATTTCTCTCTTCCTTTTTCTTGTTCTGACAGCCTTTCGAAGAATGATCAGCGGCCATATTGCAACAAGCACATATCGTAAATCCAACAATCCCGCCTACAATTATTCCTAAGACAAATTCTAACATACACATCCCCCATATGATTACACCGCAATCCAAACTGCCAATGCTTATAAAGGACTATTCTGTAACGACCCCAGTAATATGTTTATGATGCTCTCTTTACCGCACCGTTTGCACTTAACGGGCAGATCTTTAACCTCTGTGGTAGGAAGCAGCCATAGCACCGTATGCTTGCCGCACACCGGACACAGATAACGCCGTTGGTCCGATTTATTTTCATCCTTTTGCAAATCAACTTGCATTTTATCACCTCGTTCCTTTTAGATATCCATTTGCCTCCACATCTAAAATAAAAAACCTGCGCCATATATCGTATAAACGATAATGGCACAGGCTCTAAGGCGCAGGCACAGAACAAGATATTAAAAATCTTAGATACAGATATTATAATCTTTCAAGCAATCTATGTCAATCTTGCAAAATGTAAAAAAAGGAAACCATTTCCAAGACTGTTTTGTGCAATCATATTAACAATTAAGCCAAGACCAATTCGTTTTACAGGAGTCCATTGGCATCAGCACGCAATGCCGGGAAATCCGACAGCATATCTGCGCTGATCAGCGTTGCGCCCAGCTGTTCCAATTCTGTCGCTGCGGCGCTGCCGTCAGCAAAGCAAAATACGGGACTCCAATTATGACGCAAATTTTTGACCGTACCGTCCCAGGTGCCGCCGATACCCACATCACTCTGGGCAATAAAACTCAGGTATCCCAGGGCGTGAATCACCCGGTTGCGGCTCAGCGCCCGGGCAGCAGAAAAGGGCAGGTCAAATCCATCTTCCGACAGATACAGTACATTTTTTTGCAGCGGGTACCTGGTAAGCTCGTCAGCAACCACACATATGACCTGACCGCCACAATCCAGACATGCCTGCTGCGCCGCCCGGTCCGAGCCACGGGCGTTGCCGGACACAAGGGTTATCCCCTGCCGCGCCGCCTCCCCACCGACGCGCTGGGCAAACGCGCGATTGGCATCCAACGGCTCCCGACTGCCCACCAGTGAAATCATCTGCGTATGCAAAAGTTCTATATCCCCCTTTGCCCACAGGCAACCGGGTGCATCCAGGCCCAACCGGCGCCGCACCGCAGCCGGATACTCCGGATGAATACGGCTGATGGGAATGCAGTCCTGCTGCTGCCCTTTGGAAAGGTACTTCGTGAGCACATCAGCATCCAACAACAAAGATACAATGCGCTTTGCCATACCCCTGTCATAACCCAGCGAAAGCAAATCCTCCTGTGTCAGCTCCCGGGCAGTTTTCGGCTGCTCCATTTGGCTGACCCGGCTGGCAAGGCTGCGGAACTGAGCAACGGTCAAAGGTTTTCTCGCGGGGTCTCCCAGGTGGCAGGTCAATAACAGGAAACCCCGTTGTTTGCCATTCAACGGAAACGCTTCTTTACCACAGGCACCTTGACCGTTTCCTCAGTCAGGCTGCCATCGGCGCCCAGAAGCATGGGACGAATGGTATAAGCAGAATACTTGGCGATTTCATCCAGCTTTGCCTTTTCGGGGAAATTACCCACAATGGACCAGGCAACACCCTTGCGCTTAGCTCTTCCCGTTCTGCCGATGCGGTGAACATAGTACTCGTTCTCCTCCGGCACATCGTAATTGATGACGCAGTCCACATCGTCCACATCAATGCCCCGGGAAGCCACATCCGTGGCAATGAGAATTGCCAGCTTACCCTCCCGGTAGCGCTGCATAGTCTTTTCCCGCTGACTCTGACGGATATCACCGTGAATACAATCGCAATCTGCTCCGGCACGGCGGAAATCATCGGACAGACGCTGGCACATATGCTTGGTGTTGCAGAAAATCATCACCCGCTCATAGCCTTGGGAACGAATCAGCCGCAGGGTGGTTTCCGCCTTTTCCAAGGGGGTTACGGTAATGCAGTACTGGTCGATATCCGGACGGTCCTCCCGCTTGGGTTCAACCGTAATCTCCACCTCATCCCGCTGGTACATCCAGGAGACGGTCATAACCTCCTGGGAAATGGTTGCGGAAAACAGGCCCAAATTCTTGCGGTTTTTCACCTTTTCAATGATTTTGGTTACATCCTTGAAAAAGCCCATATCCAGCATCCGGTCCGCTTCGTCCAGCACCACTGTCTGAATCTTATCCAGGCGGATATTTTTACGGTTATAGTGGTCCATCAACCGACCCGGTGTGGCAACCACTATCTGAGGCTTCTTTTCCAACTGCTTGGCCTGTCCCACAATGCCGGCGCCACCGTACAGCACCGCCACGCGAATACCTTGATAATAAGTTAATAACCCCCGCAGCTCATCGCCAATCTGAATGGCCAGCTCCCGTGTGGGCGCCAAAATCAATCCCTGCACATCCCCACAATCGGCATCCACATGCTCAATCATTGGGATACCGAAGGCGAAGGTTTTGCCGGTGCCGGTTGGTGCTTTGGCAATGACATCCTTCCACTGCATAAACTCGGGGATTGCCTGTGCCTGAATGGTGGTAGGATAGCCGTAGCCCTTCTTCTCCAAGGCTTTCAGCATCGCCTCGGACAATCCCAAATCCCGAAATGTTACTGTACTTGCTTCCATACGAAACTTCCTTTTTTACAATCTGATTTTTGTTATTTTAACAGGTTTTTTCACTATTTGCAACCTATCTGCCGGGCTATTGTGAATTTTTCAGATTTCCGTGGACAAACAGAATCAAATATGTTATATTGTAAGGTGAAGTTTTATAGCAAAAAATCGGAAAAGGAGTTTGCAATTATGGGCAAACTAATTGTAATTGAAGGTACGGACGGCTCGGGAAAATCCACCCAGTTCCGTCTGATGTCTGAGCATTTGGAAAAGGACAAGGTAGCGTTTAAGCACCTGGTATTCCCCCGTTACGCAGAGGAAAGCTCCGCGCTGATTCGTATGTACCTGGGCGGCAGCTTCGGGGATAAGCCGGGAGATGTGAATGCCTACGCCGCATCCTCTTTCTACGCGGTGGACAGATTCGCCTCCTATAAAATGGACTGGGGGCAGTGGTATGAAGACGGCGGACTGGTGCTGTCCGACCGCTACACCACCTCCAACGCGGTGCATCAGGCCTCCAAAGAGCCTGGTGAAAACAGAGAAAGCTTTCTTCACTGGCTATATGACTTTGAATACGGCAAGCTGGGGCTTCCCAAGCCGGACCTGGTGATTTATCTGGACGTACCCACCGACTTTACAGAGAAATTGCTCCGCCACCGGGAGGCAGACACCAACACCACCGCCGATATCCACGAAAAGGATATGCAGTATCTTGCCACCTGCCGGGAGACAGGACGCGCCGCTGCCGCCTACTACGGCTGGACCGTCATCTCCTGCGTAAAAGACGGCGCTATGCGGTCTATGGAAGATATTCACGAAGAAATCTATCGCCACGTAAGGGCTTGTTTGGAGGATTAACTATGGTATACGTATTGCTGGGAACGGGCTTTGAGGAAGTGGAGGCCATTGCGCCCATTGACCTGATGCGCCGGGCGGGAATTGATGTGCTTTCCGTAGGCGTTACAGGCAAAACCGTCTACGGCAGCCATAACATCGGCATCCAGGCCGACATCACCATCGACGAAATGGATTTGACCGATTTGGAGATGATCGTTCTGCCCGGTGGACTGGGCGGCGTTGCCGCTGCCAGAGCCAGTCAGAAAGCATTGGACGCCATCACTTTTGCCTGGGAGAACGGCAAATATGTGGCAGCCATCTGCGCAGGGCCTACCGTCCTTGCGGACCTGCACATCACCGACGGCAGGCAGGCCACCTGCTACCCCAGCTGCCAGGACGGCATGGGTAATGCAAAAATCGTCCCCGACGCCGCCTGCGTAACCGACGGCAAGCTCATTACCGGCACCTCTGCCGGCTGCGCAGTCCCCTTTGGACTTGCCCTTGTGGAAGCTTTGAAAGGACCCGATACCGCGAATGCAATTGCCAAGCAGTTCGTCATTCGCTGACAGGAGGTTAACCTATGGATAACAAAAACGAAAACAACCAGCCCCAGGAGGATTTTACCCTGTCCCCGGAAAGCAAAAAATGGCTGGACGATCTGCTGAATTCCACCGCGCCGGAGCCGGAAAGCAAAGCCGATGAGCAGGCAGCGTGGCAGGCAGGTCTTATCGACCCCAAGGACGCAGTGCTGGAAAAAATTCTGGCAGAGGATTGGTCGGAAGCGCCGGAAGAACCGGCAGCAACAGCCGAGCCGGAAGAAATTGCTGCTCCCACGCCTTCCCCTGCTCCCGAAAAGAAGCCTGCAAGAAAAGAGCCGACGATGGAGAAGGGCCGTCCCAAAAAGAAGAACAAATACGGTCTTTGGGGCATCCCCCACATCGCCGCAACCCTTGTATGGCTGGTACTGATTATTGCCATCGGCGTTTCCCTGGGCCGTGTGCTTTGGGTGTGCTGCGCCGATGTAATGGCCTTCGGTAAGGATGCCCAAAAGGTTACCATCACCATCACCGAAAACGACGATATTGAATCCATCTCCAAAAAGCTGGGTCAGGCCAATTTGGTCCGGTATCCGGGCTTGTTCAAATTCTTTGCGGAAATTACCGGCAAGGACGAGGACATCAGCACCGGCACCTTTACCCTCAACGCCCAGCTGGACTATAACGCTATGATCAACGCTATGACCTACTACGGCGCCAGCCGGGAGGTTGTGGACATTATGTTCCCGGAAGGCGCTAACTGCGCCCAGATCTTTAAGCTGCTGGAAGAGAAAAAGGTTTGCACTGTGGCAGAGCTGGAAGAATACGCCGCCAACGGCGAGCTGAAAGACTACTGGTTCTTAGAGGGCGTTCCCCGTGGGGATAAGTACTGTCTGGAAGGCTATATGGCGCCGGATACCTACAAATTCTACACCGACGATGAGCCCCGTCGGGTAATCGAAAAATTCCTCAACGAGTTTGAAGACCGGTTCACCGACATTATGAAGGAAGACTTTGCAGCTATGCAGGAGCGCTATGCTGCGCTTCTGAGAAACAACGGTTTCAGCGAAAGCTATATCAGCGAGAACACACTGACCCTCCATCAGGCAGTTACGCTGGCATCGGTGATTCAAAAGGAAGCCGCCTCCAACAGTGAGTGCTACGACATCTCCTCCGCATTCTACAACCGCCTTGCCAATGTAGACATCCTCTCTCTGGGCGCTGACGCCACCGTCTACTACGCCCTCGGCGATTACTTCGGCGAAATTGAAGAGCTGACTGCCGAGCATCTGGCGGTGGACAATCCCTATAACACCCGTAAGTATAAGGGTATCCCTCCCGGACCCATCTGCAATATGGGCGTTCACGCCCTGTATGCGGCATTGGAGCCTAACGATACCGATTACCACTACTTTGTATATGATCCCGAACTGTCTGCCCACCGGTTTGCTGTAACATACAGCGAGCATATGGACAACATTGCGAAGGTGGAGGGCTAATGACAAAACTGGAACTGTTAAGTCCTGCCGGCGATATGGAACGGCTCACAATGTCCGTTCTCTACGGCGCTGACGCGGTATACCTGGCAGGCACGGAATTTGGTATGCGCTCCTTTGCGGGGAACTTCACCCCGGAGGAGCTGCCCAAGGCGGTGGAATTTGCCCACAGCCACGGGGTGAAAGTACACGTAACGGTGAACACTATGCCCCGCAATGAGGAAATTGCCGCCCTGCCCCCCTATTTGGAGCGGTTGCAGGATGCAAAGGTGGACGCGCTGATTGTGGCAGATATGGGCGCATTTACCCTGGCGGGCAAGTATGCCCCCAAGTGTCAGCGGCATATCTCCACCCAGCAGTCCATTGCCAATTACGAATGCGCCCAGGCCTGGTACGATTTAGGCGCAAAACGGGTGGTGCTGGCAAGAGAATTAAATTTAGACGAGATCCGCACCATTCGGGAAAAGACCGATAAAGACCTGGAAATTGAAACCTTTGGACACGGGGCAATGTGCGTCAGCTACTCCGGCAGATGCCTGCTGAGCAACTATATGACCGGACGGGACTCCAACCGGGGTGCCTGCGCCCAGCCCTGCCGCTACCAATACGCCCTGATGGAAGAAAAAAGGCCAGGGGAATACTTCCCGGTCTTTGAGGACGAAAAGGGCACCTACATTATGAACTCCCGGGATATGTGCACCATTGACCACATACAGGATTTGCTGGACGCAGGCGTTGACTGCATCAAAATCGAAGGTCGCGCAAAGTCTGCCTACTATGCCGCCATTGTTACCGGCGCCTACCGCCATGCCATCGACGATGTGATTGCCGGCAGGCCTGTTGACCCCGTCTGGCGGGACGAGGTGGAGCACGTAAGCCACCGGTACTACTCTACCGGCTTCTACTACGGCTACCCCGGACAGTACACAGAGCATTCCCGGTACATCCGGCAGTGGCAGGTTTGCGCCATTGTAGAGCGCTGTGATGAAAACGGGCTTGCCCTGTGCAGCCTGCGGAACAAGTTCGCAAAAGGCGATGCTTTGGAGGCGGTGGGACCGGATATGCGTCCCTTCTCTTTTACAGCAGACGCGATGCATACTCTGGAAAATGAGACGCTCATTGAGCCCAGAACGCCCCAAATGCGCTTTTATATCCAGCTGCCACAGCAAGTGCCGGCAATGAGCATCATTCGCAGAAATGTGGATTTATCACCTAAATAACAAAAAAGATGTGCTAGGCACTGCTGAAGTGAACCCCAAAGTTTAGACAAATTTTTATATTAACTTGCTTGTGAATGAGTTCGGTATTGTACCGGACTCATTCCTTTTAATTTTAGAGATATTCTCTCGTTGTTGTAATAATAGATGTAATCATCCAAAGCTT
>JAZRBN010000045.1:0-4842 GCA_045635105.1 Faecousia sp.
CGCAGCGCCAAATCGCTGTCGCCCTTCTGGAAGCGGTAAATCTGCTTTTCTGTATCACCGCCGCCCTTGGCAAGGAGGATTTTCGCGTCCTCGATCACCGGCGTATCCAGCGCTGCGAAGCCGTAAAGGGCATAGGTTTCCCGCAGCACCTGCATCATTTTTTCCAAGCGGGACTGCTTGCCGGGCAGCAGCTCCATAAAACCGGACAAGGTCCGGGGTGTAATCTTTTCCATAGTGTATTTCCTTTCAAAAAAAGCCGTCCAGCCCAAGGCCGGACGGCTGGTTACAGTTAATATTTGGACTTGTTGTGATACATCTCACGCCAGTCAAGGTCGCCCCGTTGCAGACCCATAATGAACATTTCCGCGCTGCCCAAATTGGTAGCCATAGGCACGTTGTTCCGGTCGCAGTGGCGGATGGTTTCCAGCATTTGGCTGTCGCCCCAGGGGTCTACGGTGTTGGGGTCGGAGAACAGCAACACCAGGTCAATCTCGTTGTAGGCAATCCGGGCGTTGATCTGCTGATGGCCGCCCTGCTTATGGGACAGCAGCAGTGTAATGGGCAGGCCGGTATTGTCCGCAATCAGCCGACCGGTGGTGGCGGTGGCAAAGAGGTTGTGCTTTGCCAGCACGCTTTTATATGCGGTGCAGAATTGCACCATCAGTTCTTTCTTCTTGTCGTGTGCCAAAAACGCAATATTCATAGGAACACTCCTTTGGGTTATAGCTTCACAGGAACGGACCGTCCCTGAATCCGTTTCGCGATTCGCCGACAGGCGGCGGCAGCGCCTTTCTTTTGGTAGCCCAGCAGCGGCTGGCAGAATGCAGCTGCCAAAACCACGCCGTCGTCCTCCGGAACCAGTCCCAGCAGGGGAAGTCCCGATTGGTCCATAATGTCGTCCACGGTTACGCCCATGGCGGCAATCATCTTGGGACTAATGCGGTTGATGACCATACGCACATTGCGCTTACCCATTTTTTCTAAAATATCGGCAGCGCAGCTGGCGTCCCGAATAGAGGCGGGGTCAGCGGCGGTTACCAGAATGATCCGGTCGCAAAATTGGGCTGCCAGACGGAAGCCTGCCTCAATACCGGCGGGGGCATCCAGCAGTATGTAGGCGTAGCGGCTGCGGGCATCTTCCAGCATCTGGGCAAAGGACACGGTGTCGATGGCATCGGCGGGGCAGTTTACCGGCGCGGTGAGAAAGGTGATACCCGGATATACCGGATGCCGGGTTGCTGCGTCCAGGGTGTAATTGCCGGAGCAGATGTCCATAAAAGACAGGGCGTCCAGCTCACTGATACCCAGGGCGATATCCAAGTTCCGCAGACCCACATCGCAGTCAATGCACAGAACCGATTCGCCCATTAATGCCAGGGCTTCGGCAATGCCGGCGCAGACAGAGGTCTTGCCGGTTCCACCCTTGCCGGATAAAACAGCAATCAATTCGCCCAAAATCTGCGCCTCCTTTTCCAGTATAGGGCCATTATAAAACAATGTTGCACAAAAATCAAGATTTTTTCCAAGGCAAAACGGGACAAATGTATTTAATTTTCATAAAAGAGGGGGGCGAATTGCAAATTGGGGATTTACATTTTCTGTATGATGTAGTATGATAGGCGGGAACAGAGTAGGAGACCTCGCGTGAAGTGCTGCCAAAATGGGGAGTTGTCTGGCAGACGAAGGACCTTGTCCGCGATGAGGTATTCCGCACCCGCTGCGCATATAGGAAAACTTCCTAATATGTAAGCAACGATACTCGGTCGGGTAAAGAGGCCTGCCAGTTTTGTGCTGCCCCTTCCCCCGTGGGTGATTGAATGAACTCCCCGTGCGCCTTGCGCACGGGATTTTTGTTTGGTCGCCCCTGTCGGGAGCAGCTGCCGGTAAGGCGCATTTGCCTACATAAAAGGAGGTTATTTTTATGCAAACACAAACACTCTATCCCCATCCCTTTTCCAAGGCCTATTGGCGCGATGCTGCCAGGGAATTGAAAAACACCAAAATGCTGGTGGTTACGGCGCTGCTTATTGCCTTGCGCGTGGCGCTGAAACCCTTGCAGATTCCCCTGGGCAATCCCCAGCTGGCAATTCAGACCGCTATGCTGGCAACGGCGCTGGGCGCTATGATTTTCGGACCTGTGGTGGCAATTCCCGCCGCCATTATCTCCGATACCATCGGCTTTATGATCTTCCCCAACGGCGACTATTTCCTGCCCTTTGTGCTGACGGAGATTGCCAGCACCTTGATTTATGCGTTGTGCCTGTACCGCACTAAGGTCTCTGCCACCCGGGTGGTTTTGGCAAGATTTTTGATTTGCTTCTTTGTGAATATGATTTTGCAGACGCTGATCATTGCCTGGCAGTATACTTATATGGGCAACCCCGAGGGAGCAAAGAATCAAATTTTGGGCATCTTCACCGTGTCCCGGCTGTTTAAGAATCTGTTCTTCTTCCCCATCGAGTCGGTGGTGATGACCCTGTTTTTGAAGGTGCTGGTGCCGGTTACCTATCGGGCAAAGCTGACCTTTGATAAGGAGGCAAACTTAACCTTTGGCAAGAAGCAGATTGTTGCCCTGGTGGCGATGGTGCTGGTGGGCGCGGTGTCTGCCGGCGGTTATCTGACCTACTACTATAACAATAACTCCGTTACCAAGGAGTATACCGCAGAGGAAGTCGTGGAGCGGAATAAGGCCATGCACGCCATCATCCTTGCGGAAAATGACACGCTGGCCTTGGAGAACACCCTGGCTGTGGTGGAGTATGCCGCAAAACCCCTTTGGGGAAGCGAGACCACCTATACCGTAGCCTTCTATCAGGCTGTGGAGGGTCAGGAGATTACCGAAAAGATGTGGAGCTACAAGAAGACGCCTGCCAGCAAGGACGAAAACCTTGTAAGACTGTCAACGGTCATCATTGTGGCAGAGAATAAAACCGACAAGGTGATCTCTTTTGAGGTAGAGCCCGCCGTGCCCAAGCAGTAATAATTTAAGGGGAACAGGTTTTCTGTTCCCCTTTCCTATTTATTCATTTGACAAGGTATCACTGTGGCTTTATAATAAAGAAAAAACCAGAAGGAGAATGTTATGCATATTCATCACGATCATATTTCCGGTGGACACACCCACAGCCATGAGCACGAGCATACCCACGAGCACACCCACGACGGTGTTGCCCATTCCCATGCGCACAGCCATGCCCACGAACATGACCATACCCACCCCCCCGACCACGACCATCTCCACGGGGAGGGTCATACCCACGACCATTCCCACGAATGCTCCGGCTCTTGCGCCGGCTGCGCTTCCGCCTGCCAGCATACCCCTATGGAGGAGCTGATGGCGCTGATGCAGTATATGGTGAATCACAACGCCGCCCACGCCAAGGAGCTGGCGGATTTGGCTGCCCAGCTGGAAAAGGCGGGAAGTCATATGGCCTACGAGCAGGTGATGGCAGCAGTGTCCGATTTTGAAAAGGGCAATCTGCGGCTGTCCACGGTGCTGGCAAGTCTTAAATAAGAGGTGGCGCTATGTGTCTTTCTACCGTTTATAAAAATACCCGCAGTGAAGAGAATGTAGTACTAAAAAATGTGATGCGCATTGAGTGCAAGGACGGCTGCGTCATCTGCACGGACCTGATGGAGCGCTCCGTTGCCATTGAAGGCGCGCTGGAAAGTGCAAACTTAGTGGACGGCTATGTTGTAGTCAAAGAAACGATTCCTGCATAAAAAACAAGGGCGTGTTGCTATGGCAACACGCCCTTATATTTATCAGCAGTAGAAATCCTTAATTTTCTTTGCCCGGCTGGGGTGGCGGAGCTTGCGGATCGCTTTGTTTTCAATCTGACGGATTCGCTCACGGGTAACGCCGAAAATCTGTCCCACCTCTTCCAGGGTGTGGGTGCGGCCGTCATACATACCGAAGCGCATACGCAGCACATCTGCTTCCCGCTCGGTGAGGGTGTCCAGAATCTCTTTCAGCGCCTCGGCCAGTAAGGCGTTGGAGGTGGCATCGGCAGGACCGGGTGTGCGCTCGTCCTCCACGAAGGAGCCGATGGAGGTGTCCTCCTCGTCGCCTACGGGCGTGTCCAGGCTCAGGGTATCCGCTGCGGTGCGGTTGGCTTCGATAATTTTTTCTACCGGCAGACCCAGCTCTGCGGCGATTTCCTCCACAGTAGGCTCACGGCCCAGCTCCTGCACCAGTTTCCGGTTGCAGCGGGTAGCCTTATTGATGACCTCTACCATATGCACCGGCACGCGGATGGTGCGGGCCTGGTCGGCGATGGCACGAGTGATGGCCTGCCGGATCCACCAGGTGGCGTAAGTAGAGAATTTGTTGCCCTTGGTCCAATCGAACTTGTCCACAGCGCGGATCAGGCCCGTGTTGCCCTCCTGGATCAGGTCCAGAATGTGCAGGCCACGGCCGGAATACTTCTTGGCGATGGACACCACCAGACGCAGGTTCGCTTCCGTCAGCTTGTTCTTGGCATCCTGGTCACCCTCGGCCACACGCTTGGCAAGCTCAATTTCTTCTTCAGCGGTCAAGAGCTTGACCTGGCCGATCTCCTTCAGGTACATACGCACCGGATCGTCCAGATTATACTCGGCGGCCAGATCCACAGGATCCACCAGATCCTCTTCCTCCAGGCCGGACAGATCCACGTCGTCGCCGTCGCCCAGATCCAGGTCGTCGCCCAGGTCGATGTCCAGCTCGGCGGTGATGATCTGGATGTTCATAGCCTCGAACTTGTCGTAGACTTCCTCGATCTTCTCGGTGGTCAGGGTCATCTTCTCCAGCAGGGCATTCAGATCGGCGGCACGGATCATGCCTTCCTTCTTGCCCTTGGC
>JAZRBN010000046.1:0-6327 GCA_045635105.1 Faecousia sp.
GGTCTTTACAGTATTGCCATACTTGTCGGTAATCACACAATACAGCTGTCTGCCGCTTCTTGCGGCATTCATCTGTGCAGTGTAAGTATTGCCCTTGAAGGTAGTTGTGAGAGCGAATTTGCTTTCACCCTTATTCTTAAAATACCACTTGTAGGCCAGTCCATCACCGGTGGCATTCACTGTAACCTTCGCCGTCCCACCGTTTACAACCTGCACACTCACCGGTTGCTTGGAAACAGATGCCTTCATTCCGATGGTAACGGTGTTGGTCTTTACGGAATTGCCATACTTGTCGGTAATCACGCAGTACAGCTGTCTGCCACTTCTGGCAGCATTCATCTGTGCAGTGTAAGTATTGCCCTTAAAGGTAGTTGTGAGAGCGAATTTGCTTTCACCCTTATTCTTAAAGTACCACTTGTAGGTCAGCCCATCGCCGGTGGCATTCACCGTTACCTTAGCAGTCCCACCGTTTACAACCTGCACACTCACCGGCTGCTTGGTAATGGCAACAGGTGTAAAGCGCACATAGCCGCACTTATTGCAAGAACCATCAGCCGTGCTGCTATATGTATGCTTCGCCTGACCTATGCAGCTGTTATAATACCAAGTTGCATCAGTTAAATGTTTTAAATATTGGTCATTCTCATTAATGTCAATATTCGCTTTTTGTGTTTTGCTACCCTGATAATAAACATTTTGCAGATTCATACAGGAATCAAATGCACGCCATTCTATCTTCGTTACACTTTTGGGAAGGGTAACCTTAGTCAAGCCATCACAACCTAAGAAGGCCATACGCCCAATGGTAGTAATACTGTCTGGCAGAACCAGCTCTGTCAAGCTACCGCACCCCAGAAATGCTCCCATTTCTATGGTAGTAACACTGTCGCCAAAGGTAACCGACTTCAAATTAACACAAGCCTGAAACGCGCCTTCGCCAACGGTTATAATCCCATCCCCGATGGTAACGGAAGTCAAACCCGCACAACCATTGAATATATAGGCACGAATGGCAGTAACACTGTCCGGAATTGTGTAGCTTCCAGAGAGTTGGCCGGGTACTGCCACCAAGGTTGTCTTATCCTTATTAAATAGCGCACCATCGCTGTCAGTAGAATAATTG
This sequence comes from Faecousia sp., assembly GCA_045635105.1. Lineage (GTDB taxonomy): Bacteria > Bacillota > Clostridia > Oscillospirales > Oscillospiraceae > Faecousia. The sequence continues at coordinate 1,124 of JAZRBN010000046.1, forward strand.
GGATTATTTTTTGCCACTCGGAATCCCGTCAACCCGTAGCATTGATCAAACGCGCCATCTCCAATAGAGGTAACACTGCTGGGAATAGTTACCTCCTGCATTTTAACGCACCGGAAAAATGCATCTTTACCAATGGTCGTAACGCCCTCCGGGATCGTTACTCCTTCCAATTCGAAGCAATAGTCAAACGCGTAATCGCCAATGGCAACAACCGGATACCCGCCCAATTTGGACGGAATCGTAATATTGCCGCTGATTGTTTCATCCACATCCGTTATGGTTGCCTTGCCGTTTTTTACGGTATACGTATAATACCCACTGGTCGCGGCATCGGCGTCAATATAAATCAGTCCGACGCATACCACCATAAGCAGTAATGCGATGCATATACTGGTTAACTTTTTCATTTTTTACCTCCTTAAACGTGTGTACATGAGGCTAAACGGCTCAAAATACAAAGTCCAAGATGCTACCACTCATATTTTACCACGAGCCTGTCTTCTTTTCAATAAGCAGAGCGCGCATCGCTTATTTTTTGTGCAAATGCCCCAACCCAAGCCCCCGGGAATTTCCACATTTCCCCGTTTTCCTCTTGATATTTTTGCTATTTCTGCTACAATTATAATGAATATTTATGTGCCTAAGCAAGGAGAGTAAGAAATGATCACAGTCAGCAATTTAAGTATGCAGTTTGGCGGTCAGTGGCTGTTCCAGCACGTGGACCTGCAATTCCTGCCCGGCAACTGCTATGGCATTATCGGCGCAAACGGCGCCGGCAAATCCACCTTTCTGCGCATCCTCACCGGCGAGCTGGACTCCACCTCCGGCGCGGTGATTATCGAAGCCGACAAGCGGGTGTCCGTTCTGAAACAGAATCAAGACGCCTATGACGAATACACCGTTATGGACACGGTCATTATGGGCAACCAGCACCTGTACGATGTAATGAAGGAAAAGGACGCCATCTACGAAAAAGAGGATTTTTCCGACGAAGACGGACTGCGGGCAGCAGACCTGGAAGCGGAATTTGCCGAGCTTGGCGGCTGGGAAGCGGAATCCGATGCCTCCCGCCTGCTGCAAGGCTTGGGTATCCCCACAGAAATGCACAATGATCTAATGGCAGACACCGACCCCAGATTAAAGGTGAAGGTGCTGCTGGCAGCGGCGCTGTTCGGCAACCCCGACATCATTATGCTGGACGAGCCCACCAACAACCTGGACATCGAAGCCATCAACTGGCTGGAAGACTTCCTGCTGGACTTCCCCGGTATGGTCATTGCCGTGTCCCACGACCGGCACTTCCTGAACACCGTCTGCACCCACACCGTGGACATCGACTACGGCAAAATCAAGATGTACGTGGGCAACTACGACTTCTGGTACGAATCCTCTCAGATGGTGCAGGCAATGATCCGCAACAAAAACAAGCGCAACCAGGAAAAAATCGAAGAATTGCAGCTGTTTATTCAGCGGTTCTCTGCCAACAAAGCCAAGGCCAAGCAGGCAACCGCCCGCCGGAAGCTGCTGGACAAGCTGACCGTGGAGGAGATGCCCTGCTCCACCCGCCGGTATCCCTTCGTGGGCTTTATGCCCGAGCGGGAGCTGGGCAAGGACATTCTAACAGTCAACGATGTTTCCGTTACCGTGGACGGGGTCAAGCTGCTGGACAAGGTCTACTTCTCCGTGGGCCGCAACGACAAAATTGCCTTTGTGGGCGAAAACGAGCTGGCGCAGACCGCGCTGTTCAAGGTGCTGATGGGCGAATTGGAGCCGGACGAAGGCTCTGTGAAGTGGGGCATCTCCACGTCCCCCAGTTACCTGCCCAAGGACAATACCGAGTATTTTCAAGGCAACAAAATGGAGCTGGTGGACTGGCTGCGCCAGTACTCCGTGAAGAAGGACCATGTCTACCTCCGCGGCTTCCTTGGCAGAATGCTCTTCTCCGGTGAGGACGCCTTTAAGAGTGTGGATGTGCTCTCCGGTGGTGAAAAGGTCCGGTGTATGCTGTCGAAAATGATGCTCAGCGGCGCCAATGTGGTGCTGCTGGACCAGCCCACCAACCACTTGGATATGGAATCCATCCAGGCAGTGAACAAAGGCTTAGAAGCCTTCACCGGCGTGGTACTCCTTGCCTCCCACGACCACGAAATGCTCACCTCCACCTGTAACCGGGTAATCGCCTTCCAGCCGGACGGCACCATTATTGACCGCTACGGCACCTACGACGAATATCTGGAATGGATGGCCCAGCAAAAGGAGAATTAATATGAAAAAAATTCTTGATATCATCACAGAAAAAATGCAGCAGGCCTTTGCCTCTGCCGGTTACGATGCCGCTTTCGGCAAGGTAACGGTATCCAACCGTCCCGACCTGTGCGAATACCAATGCAACGGCGCTCTGTCTGCCGCCAAGCAGTACAAATGCGCCCCCATTGCCATTGCCAACGCCGTGGCAGAAAAGCTGGATAAAAACGATTTCTCTATGATCGAGGCGGTAATGCCCGGCTTTCTCAATCTGAAACTGTCGGATAATTTCCTGCAAAACTATTTGGAACAGATGCGCACCGAGCCCGATTTCGGCATTGAAAAAATCGGCGCAGGTCAGACCATCGTGGTGGACTACGGCGGCGCCAACGTGGCAAAGCCCCTGCACATCGGCCACCTGCGTCCTGCCATCATCGGTGAGGCGCTGAAACGGCTGCACAAGTTCCTGGGCTACAACACCATCGGCGACGTGCACCTGGGCGACTGGGGGCTGCAAATGGGCTTGATTATTGCCGAAATGCAGGAGCGTAAACCGGAGTTTCCCTACTTTGACGAGAGCTTTACCGGCGAATACCCCGCCAGCGCTCCCTTTACCGTGGATGAGCTGGAAGAGATCTACCCCACCGCCTCCGGCAAAAAGGCCGACCCGGAATTCTCCCACAAGGCCCATCAGGCCACCTTGGAATTGCAGCAGGGCCGCCGTGGCTACCGGGCGCTGTGGCAACACGTTATGAACGTCTCCGTTACGGACCTGAAAAAGAACTACGACAATCTGGGCGTGTATTTTGAGCAGTGGCTGGGCGAGAGCGACGCCGACCCCTATATCCCCGCTATGGTAGAGGATATGAAAGCGCGAGGCGTGGCCGTGCAGTCCGAGGGCGCGTGGGTCATCCCCGTTACCGAGGAAGGCGACAAAAATGAGCTGCCCCCCTGTATCCTCATTAAATCCGACGGCTCTGCCATCTACGCCACCACCGACCTCGCCACTATGGTCCAGCGTATGCAGGACTGGCAGCCGGATAAGATGCTCTATGTTACCGACAAGCGGCAGAACCTCCACTTTGAGCAAGTGTTCCGCGCCGCTAAAAAGTCCGGCATCGTAAAACCGGAAACACAGCTGGAACACGTGGGCCACGGCACGATGAACGGCGCCGACGGCAAGCCCTTCAAGACCCGGGACGGCGGCGTTCTGCGGCTGGAAACCCTCATTTCCGATATGACCGACTTTGTCCGCGCCAAGGTTGTGGAGAATAAAATCGTAGACGAGGCGGAAGTGGAGGAAACCACCGCAAAGATCGCTATGGCAGCGCTGAAATACGGCGATTTGAGCAACCAGCCCACCAAGGACTACAACTTTGATATGGAGCGCTTTGCCGCCTTTGAGGGCAATACCGGTCCCTATATTCTCTATACCATCGTGCGTATCAAATCCATTCTCTCCCGCTACGGCGCTTGGGAGCAGCTTCCCATCCAAACGCCTGCCAACATCTATGCCAAGGAGCTGATGCTTGCCATCACCAAAGCCGCCCCGGCTCTGGAAAACGCAGCCAAGGCATCTGCCCCCAACCTGATCTGCGCCTACATCTACGAGCTGGCGGGCGCAGTGAACAAATTCTACCACGAAACCCGCATCCTCACCGAGGAGGACAAGACCTTGCAGGCCGGTTATATCAGCCTGATTGCCCTTGCCAAGCGGGTGCTGGAAACCTGCATTGACATTCTGGGCTTCTCCGCCCCGGAAAAAATGTAACAAAAATCCACCGGCTACGCCGGTGGATTTGCACAACCTAAAAAGGAGGGGTATGCTTGCGGTTCAAAAAGATTTATGTGGAAATATCCAACCTGTGCAATTTGCATTGCGCCTTTTGTCCCGGCACAAAGCGCCCTCCCCGCCGTATGACCTCGGAGGAATTCCGCTTTCTTGCCCCCAAGCTGCGCCCCTATACAGACTTTCTCTACTTCCACCTGATGGGTGAGCCCCTGTGCCACCCGCAGTTGAAAGAATTTCTGGACATTGCAAACAAGCATGGCTTTCGCGTGATCATCACCACCAATGGCACGCTCCTTGCCCGCCAGCAGGAGCTGCTCCTGTCCTCCCCTGCCCTGCACAAAGTAAACATCTCCCTCCACGCCTTTGAAGCCAACGATTTAGCCGTTCCCTTTGACCGCTACCTTGCCGATTGCTTTGCTTTCGGACAAGCAACAAAGGGTGAAAAGCTGGTGGTCTACCGACTTTGGAATCAGGGCGGCGCAGACAAGCGAAACGAGGAAATCCTAAAAAAACTCCATACCGCATTCCCGGAGCCTTGGATTGCCCAACGGCAAGGCACCCAGCTTGCCAACCGCATTTTCCTCGAATACGGCGACAAATTCGACTGGCCGGATTTGCAGGCAGAAGACGGTGGCAAGCAGGTATTCTGCTATGGCCTGCGGGACCAGCTGGGCATTTTGTGCGACGGCACGGTTGTCCCCTGCTGCCTGGACCACGAAGGCGATTTGGCGCTGGGAAATCTGTTCCGGCAGGAGCTGTCAGACATTTTGGAATCTCCCAGAGCAAAGGCCATTTACGATGGCTTTTCCCGCAAGGAAGCCGCCGAGGACCTGTGCCGCCGCTGCGGCTACGCCCGCCGCTTTTCATAATCCAAGAATTACCACTCCAAATAGAAATAATAAGCCTCCCTTTTGCAAGGGAGGCTTATTGCATATTTTATTTCATTTTAATGGTAACCGTATTGGTTTTCACTACATTGCCGTACTTATCGGTAATCACGCAGTACAGCTGCCGGCCGCTTCTGGCGGCATTCATCACTGCCTTATAGGTATTGCCTGTAAAGGATGTGGTGAGCGTAAACTTGCTTGCGCCCACATCCTTATAGTACCACTTGTAGGTCAATCCGTCGCCGGTAGCAGTAAGGGTAACCTTCGCGGTAGCGCCCTTT
>JAZRBN010000047.1:0-6753 GCA_045635105.1 Faecousia sp.
TGGCGGAGAAGGAGGGATTTGAACCCTCGATACCCTTTTGGGGTATACACGATTTCCAATCGTGCGCGCTCGGCCAGCTACGCGACTTCTCCGTATTGACCGCGATTGCAGTCAGCCTGTGTATAATACTCCATTTGTCCAAATTTGTCAAGTCCTATTTTTCAGCGTTTTCACTTCTTGACACAGGAAAAATCAGTTGACATTATTCTCATTTATAGATATAATGTTATGGCTTTCATATGCTAGTGTAGCACAGTCGGTAGTGCATCTCACTCGTAATGAGAAGGTCGCCTGTTCGAGTCAGGTCACTAGCTCCAAAACAGCCCCATCAATCTGATGGGGCTGTTTTTCGTTTACTTGTCGCACATTTCTTGCAGCGCCTCATAAAGACTACGGGTTTCAGCATCGGTTTTGCATTTGATAACCAAAAACTCGCCATCATCCTCAATAAGCAAAGCGCTATGGCTACCAGTATATCCGTAAAGCGTATAGCTGCCAAGGGCATCATTTCTAAAAACACCTAACGACAGTCTTGCAGAGCCAAAGCCGTAGTTCCGGCTACCAACATCAAAATCATTATGATACTCAATGCGGTCAATAGTATCGAATTCAACCAAAGCATCCTGCCAATATGTGGCATTGATTTCCAACGCGCTATCAGTCAGATTGCAATGAATTTCTCCTGTGAACATAATGATGAAGATTCCGACAAACAGCAACGGCAAAACAATCGCTGAAATTTTAATAGCGGTTGCTTCTGTCTTATTATTTTCAATTGGTGGGTATGCGATTCCCTGCTGCTGATGCTTCCTGTAAATGCTGTACGAATATAGGAAAGGAACAACAATCATAGCCAGTGTTATCACTGCCATAATACAGAGCATTACCTTTGCATTGAGAAACGCCGTCGCAATTAACACCAGTCCGCCGCCAACCCACAGCTTACCGGTAAGTCTGTGGGTTTTATTCCAATTCTCTTCGTTGCGAAGCGTCCACGAAATCTTAACTCCCAGCGTACGATTCTGACGGACCTTGGGCATATAATTTCCCATAATCACAAACACCAAGCCAAACAGTACCGCCATCAGCCAAAATGAATTTTGTTCCTTATCAAAGGCAGTGGCATACATCATTCCATTGACAAGAAGGGAGACCATCGGCACAATCCAAAAAACAATGCCCATTGCCTTGCGATTTTGATTGTAGTTCTTCTTGTCAAAAGATGTAGCAAAAAGACACACCAAATGCAAGAGAAACAGTATGGCAGTAGGCAAAAACACCGCTCCGGCTTTGCCGCTAAATCCGTCGGCAACACCGTCAGCTCCCCAATGGGTGATCATCATATCGGGCAGTCGATTCCACATCAAAATGCCAAACAGCATCGGCAGTAAGGTTACAGCTGATGACAGGCAAATAGACACCCTGTTATTATTAATCCATTTCTTCATGTTCTCCAACTCCTTTCAAATCTGTGATCCATAGCATAATCTCTTCCAATACAGACACATTCAGCTCATAAAATATGAATTTTCCTTCCCGGGTATCCCGAATTAAATCCGCGTCCTTTAACACAGACAAATGCCGGGACACCGATGCGTCCGTAACCGGGAAATGGCCGGAAATTTCACCCGCTGACATTCTGCCCGTTTTCAGCAGATTCAGAATCTCCCGCCGAATGGGGTCTGCCAGCGCTCGCAGTGTATTTTGCATTCCCATAACGCATGCCTCCTTTAACATTTAACCTAATTGTTAAACGTATTATACATTACGCATCTATATGTGTCAATACCCTGCGCGAAATTTTTCATTGCCATTATATTTTTTCTGTGATATGATATGTGAAAATCAATATAAGGCGTGATATTATGATTAAAACCTTAAAAAAACTGGCGATTCTCTTGCTGGGACTGTCCATTGCCCACTTGGGTGTTACCCTGTTTATCCTGGCAGATATGGGTTCTGACCCTTTTAATGTATTGGTACAGGGCATTTTCCGCACCCTCTCTCCCCTGCCGTTTTTGTCCTTCCTTACCCACGGCTATACCCATACAGCTATTTGCTTTTTGATTATCATTGTCCTTCTCTTCGTGGACAAAAGTTACATCAAAATCGGCACCATCGTCTGTATGATCATTGGCGGTCCCATTATTGATGTATTTACCCTTCTGCTGCAAGGACTTATCAATAGCGGCAATCCCCTTGTAATGCGTCTGATTACCCTGGCTGCCGGCTGTGTGATTTTAGCCTTCGGTATGACAATGGTAATCAAATCCGACGCAGGTGTGGGTCCCAATGATCTGGTTTCCATCTCTATCAGTGATAAATTACATAAAAAATTCGGCATTGTCCGAATCATCGTGGATTTCAGCTTTGTGCTCATCGGCTTCCTGCTGGGCGGCAAGATTGGCATCGGCACAATCATTTGCGCGTTCATTGTTGGCCCCGTGGCAGAGATATTCCTTCCCTTCCACGAAAAATGGATCAAAAAAGTAATAAAATAAGCAAAAACTCCCGAAACGCATTGTTTCGGGAATTTTTATTATGCATTTTCTTCTAATATCAGTTTCAGCGCGGCTTGAATTGCTTGATTTCTTACAGCTTCCCTGTTGCCGGAAAAACTGAATTTCTCAGCAAAGGTTTTTCCCATATCACAGTAGCCGATATACACCGTACCAACCGGATTGCCATAATCATCGCCACCGGGACCGGCTAAACCGGTAACAGACACAGCCACATCAGCATTCAGCAGTTTCCGCACACCCGCTGCCATACACTGCGCTACCTGCGCAGATACTGCTCCATACTGTTCCAAAATACCGGAATCAACTCCTAAAACCGTCTCTTTCACAGAGTTGGTATAGGAAATAACACCGCCTATATACACCTCGGAACTACCGGGGATTGCGGTAAGCGCAGAGCCGATGCCGCCGCCGGTACAGCTTTCAGCCGTGGCAAGGGTTTTACCCGCAAGGGCTTTCAGTACATCAGATGAAAGGCTCGTCATCATACTTCACCGTAACCTTCTCCACCGATTCTAATGCCAGGGCAATCAGCGCCTCTCTGTCCAGCTTCTTCTCTGCGCCAATCAGCTGGCCGATGGTGGGTTTGGTTTTCGGATGCTTGGGAGTAAAGACGGTACAGCAGTCCTCATAAGGCAGGACAGATGTATCCATCGTGCCGATTTTCCGGGCAATGGTTACGATCTCCTCTTTGTCCATACCGATCAGCGGCATAAAAATGGGAATATCCACCACCGCGCCGGTAACCTGCATTGCCTGCATAGTCTGACTGGCAACCTGACCTAAGTTTTCACCGGTAATCAACGCGCCGCAGCCATCGCCCAAGGCGATTCTCTGAGAAATTTCCATCATAAACCGGCGCATTATCAGCGTAAAGAATTCCTCGGGACAATTATCCCGAATCGCCTCTTGAATCTGAGTAAAGCTAACAATATTCACCGTCATTCTGCCACAGTACCGGGTTACCAGCCGCGCCAGTTCCAGCACCTTATCCTTGGCAAGCTGTGAGGTATAGGGATAGGAGAAGAAATGGACGCACTCCACCTCAACGCCCCGCTTGGCAATCATATATGCCGCTACCGGAGAGTCGATGCCACCGGAAAGCAAGCACATGGCTCTGCCGCCAACACCGGTGGGAAGTCCGCCGGCGCCGGATTCCGCAGGTCCGTGGACATAGGCTGCTAAATCCCGCACCTCCACATACACCGTATAGGCAGGCTTGTGCACATCTACACGGCAATTGGGATGGGACTCCGCCAGTCTGCCGCCGATTTCCCGGGAAATTTCAATGGAGGTCATTGCAAAACGCTTATCCGACCGCTTGGATTCCACCTTAAAGGACTCTGCGCAGTCCAAATCGTCGCCCATATACTCCTCAATTGCGTTATAGATGCAGTCAATATCCTTATCGCAGGCGCGGCAGCGGCACAGGCTCACCAGGCCGAAAATGGTATGGCAGGCCTCCCAAGCGCCGTCCACATCCGCTTCCTCATCCATCGGCTCAACATACACCGTAGACTGCATCAAATACACGTCAAAATTGCCGTATGCTTTCATTCTGCGGCGGATGTTCTGCCGCAATTTATCCTCAAACTGGCGTTTATTGGCGCCTTTGAGCACAATTTCACCCAGTTTCAGCAAAAAAATCTCTTTCAATGTTTCTTCCTCGTTTCTTATAGTTCTACCGTGCGGTACTGGATAGCCTCAGCAATATGAGAAGCTGTAATATTGTCGCTACCTTCCAAGTCCGCAATGGTTCTGGCAACCTTCAAAATCCGGTCGTAACTCCGTGCAGTCAGACCAAAAGCATCAAATGCCTGTTGCATCAGCACTTCACTGTCCGTGTCTAATTTACAGTAGGCGCGCAATTCATCAGGACCCATTCTGGCGTTACTCATTCCGCTGAACTGTCCAAACCGCTTATGCTGACGCTTTCTCGCTAAATTCACCCGCTCCTTGATAGCAGCTGACGGCTCAGCCTCCTGGCGTCGGCGCAAATCCTCAAAATGTACCGCCGGCACTTCCATAATAATATCAATTCTATCCAGCAGGGGTCCTGATATACGGCTGCGGTAGGTATGCACTGAGGATTCGGTGCAGGTACATTTCCCGGAAGGGTCTCCGTACCAGCCGCATTTACAGGGGTTCATTGCGCACACCAGCATAAATTCCGACGGGTATGTAACCGTACCGGAAACCCGGGAGATGGTTACCTGCCCGTCCTCCAGGGGCTGCCGCATCAAATCCAAAGTATCCTTGTGGAACTCCGCCAATTCATCAAGAAACAAAACGCCTTTATGGGCCAGTGAAATCTCACCCGGTTTTGGGTTTGTGCCGCCGCCTGCCAGGCCTGCATTGGAAACCGTGTGGTGGGGACTGCGGAAGGGTCTATGCAACACCAGCGGTGATTTGGAAGAAAGCATACCCATAACGGAATAGATCTGGGTAACTTCCAGAGACTCTTCCCAGGTCATATCCGGCAGAATCGATGGCAGACGCTTGCTGAGCATACTCTTGCCGGAGCCGGGAGGGCCAACCAGTAAAATATTATGTCCGCCGGCAGCAGCCACTTCCATTGCCCGTTTTACATTCTCCTGCCCCAACACATCCTTAAAATCCAAGACCGTATGCTCTTTGCGATCAGGCACCCAGATCGGCTCTTCCTGTAATTCCATTTCCCCGTTGAGCGCGTCCGCAAGCTCACGAACTGTATGCACCGGAATAATGGCAGGACCTCTGGCAAGAGTTGCCTCGGGGGCATTTTCTGCGGGGACATAAATGGTCTCAAAACCTGCCCGTTTGCCGGCGATCGCCATTGGCAGTACACCGGAGACAGGACGAATCTGTCCGTCAAGGCTAACCTCACCCACAAACGCGCTGATGGATTTGGGCCTGCGTACCATACCACTGGCTGCCATAATGCTCAGCAGTATGGGCAAATCATAGTGCGTACCTGTCTTTTTCAGGCTGGCTGGTGCCAAATTCACGGTAATTCTGCTGGACGGAAACTTCATCCCGCTGGTCTTGACCGCTGCGCGAACCCGCTCACGGGCCTCTTTTACAGCAGCATCCGGTAAACCCACAATATCAAATGCCGGTAAACCATTGGAAATGTAACATTCCACAGAAATCGGGCTGCCTTGTATGCCGTTTATGCCCATAGTATTGACGCTGCAAATCAAAGCACACGCCCCCTTTTCCGATATTTTACTACATCATACCCCATTCAAACTAAAAACACAATTCTTTTTTTCCACAGTGCAACAGAATGCGCCAAAAGAAGAAAAGATTTTCTCTTTTTTTGCAGGAATATCTGTTGAGATTACTTTACAAATTGATTTTTAAGTGCTATGATATTGCCGTTGAACTTTGATTACTTATAGGAGGTAATTCATTTTGGCAAGAAAATTCAAAACCATGGACGGCAATACTGCTGCCGCCCACGTCAGCTATGCCTTTACCGAGGTTGCTGGCATCTACCCCATCACCCCCTCTTCCCCCATGGCTGACTACGTTGATCAGTGGTCCGCTGCCGGTCGGAAGAACATCTTCGGCGACACCGTCAAGGTCGTCGAGATGCAGTCCGAGGCTGGTGCTGCTGGTACCGTTCACGGCTCCCTGGCCGCCGGTGCTATGACCACCACCTACACCGCATCCCAGGGTCTGCTGCTGATGATCCCCAATATGTACAAGATCGCCGGCGAGCTGCTCCCCTCCGTGTTCCACGTGTCCGCCCGTACCGTCGCTGCTCAGTCCCTGAACATTTTCGGTGACCACTCCGACGTGTATGCCTGCCGTCAGACCGGTTTCGCCATGCTGGCTGAGACCAACGTGCAGGAAGTCATGGACCTGGGTGCTGTTGCCCACCTGGCAACCATCGAGGGCCGTGTTCCCTTCATCAACTTCTTCGACGGTTTCCGTACCTCCCACGAGATCCAGAAGATCGCCATCTGGGACTACGAGGACCTGAAGGAAATGGTCAACATGGACGCTGTTGCCGCGTTCCGTCAGCACTCCCTGAACCCCGAGCGTCCCGCTATGCGTGGTTCCCACGAGAATGACGACGTGTTCTTCCAGCACCGTGAGGCCTGCAACAAGTACTACAACGCTCTGCCCGAGATCGTTGAGAAGTACATGGCCAAGGTCAACGAAAAGCTGGGCACCAACTACCAGCTGTTCAACTACTACGGCGCTCCCGATGCTGACCGCATCATCATCGCTATGGGCTCCGTCA
>JAZRBN010000048.1:0-9243 GCA_045635105.1 Faecousia sp.
CCCGACGCTGAAACAGGAGGTGGATTTTGTAATCGCCTCGGAAAACGATGTTCCGACGCCCGGCTGGGAGGGGCAGGTAATTAAATCTGACAATCGCCTTGTGCTGGCGGTATACGGCTCCCACCCCTTTGCAAGCCGGGAAAGCATCCGGCTGGATGAATTGAAGCAGGAGCGATTCATCGTCATTCCCCGGGAATACTGTTTCAGACGCTTTACTGACAACGTTTTTGCGCAGGCAGGCTTTTCTCCCAATGTGATTTTGGAGTGTGAATTTGCCCTGCGTCCCACTATGCTCAGCGCCCGGTACGGGGTTTTGCTCACATCTTCTTCCATAAAAGATGCCGGTTTTTCCCCGGACACGGTATTTATTCCCATCACAGAGCCGGAGATCATTTACCCCTGGTACATTTACAGAAACCGGAACTCTATACGCTCCGGGGCGGCCGCCTTATTTTGGGATTTTATGGTGTCCTTTTATAAGCCCCTTCCCATTGACACCGCTTGCCCCCTGTGCTAAAATAAACAAGACAACCGAATAACGCCATTTCGTGGCTGCGTGGGCGAAGAACCTGCGCAGCTGAACAAGACAATCGGGTGTGAATCCCGAACGGTACCGCCGCTGTATGTGCCTATAAACCGCTTCTTGGCGAAAGCCAGCCACTGGGAAACCGGGAAGGCGAAACGGTTTGCAAAAGCCGCAACCTCTTTTGCAAAGCACCAGTCAGAAGACCTACGAAGTGGTTCTCCTTCCTTTTGCGAGATACGAAAGGAGCGATTGTCGCGGAAAACCGGCCGCGGTGCTTTTGTGCGCCGTGGTACTTTTATTTTCAGGAGGAATTTTTATGAACAAGAAAACATTAGCCATCGTCATTGCCCTTGCTTTGGTGGTTGCCGCATTGGTGGGCGTGTATTTCGCCACCCGTCCGGACACTGCCGAAGGTATGAAGTCCTTCACCCTCACTGTGGAGCACAAAGAGGGTGATCCCAAGAATTTTGAACTGAAATCCGACAAGGAATATCTGGGCGATGCCCTGCTGGAACTGGGCATTATCGACGGCGAGGAAGGGCCTTACGGCTTATATATTCAAAAGGTAGACGACGAGCAGGCGATCTTCGAAGTAGACGGCGCATATTGGGCGTTTTATGTAGGCGAGGACTACGCCCAGCTGGGCATTGACCAGACCCCCCTCACCGACGGCGGTGTGTATAAGCTGGTTTACACCATAGATAACCAGTCTTAAATAGAATACAGGTTGCAAAAAAACGGGCGGTCAATGACCGCCCCTACATCCACCGCAGAAAGCTTTCCCCATAAAACAGGGAGTGTTGCGAAATATCGCAACACGCCCTTAATTATGCATTATGCATTCTGCATTTTGCACTCCTTTACGCCTTTTTATTGCGGGACATTCATACTTTCTCTCCGGCGAGAAAGTATGCAAAGAGCCGCCGGGAAACGTTTCGTAGGTTTCCCGGACCCTTCCCACGACCAAAAGGGGAAGTGGCACGGACAGATACCGCAACTAAATTTTCACAAAGTTCCTGTTGCGGTACCCGATAAAATCATCGGGCTTATGTTTGCCCTCGATTTTATCGACCGCTGCCACTCGCTCAGGTCGCTTACTCCGCCACAGGCGGCGCTCCCATCGCTCCCCCCTTTGGAAACCCTTTGACGCATCGTGTTTTTCGAAAAACAAACGGGCGGTCAATGCCCGCCCCTACATCCACCACAAAAAAGTTTCTCCCCATAAAACAGGGCGTGTTGCGATATTTCGCAACACGCCCTTAATTATGCATTATGCATTCTGCATTTTGCATTCCTTTACGCCTTTTTGTTTGCAAGGTAGGCTGCTTTGCCGGTTTCGTAAAGGTTATTGCCTTCGCTGTCGATAATCACATACAAAGGCATATCCTCCACATAGAGCTTCCGCAGAGCTTCTGCGCCCAGGTCTTCATAGGCAATCAGTTCGCATTTTTTAATGCACTTGGCAAGCAATGCGCCGGCGCCGCCAATAGCGCCAAAATACACACCGCTGTACTTCTTCATTGCCTCTACAACCTCCGGCAGTCTTGCGCCCTTGCCGATCATACCCCTTGCGCCCACGGACATCATCGTGGGGGCATAGGCATCCATACGGCCGGAGGTGGTAGGACCGGCAGAGCCGATAACCTGTCCGGGCTTGGCTGGGGTAGGGCCTACATAATAAATGGTAGCATCGGTGGGGTCGAAGGGCAATTCTTCACCCCGGGCAAGAGCCTCGCACATCCGCTTATGGCCGGCATCCCGGGAGGTGTAAATGGTGCCGGTCAGGTACACCGTATCACCGGCGTGGAGGGTCTTTGCCAGCGCCTCGGTCAGAGGCAGGGTAATCCGCTTTTCCATTACAGCACCTCCGTTTTATGCCGGGTTACGTGGCAGTTGATGTTGATGGCGCAGGGCATACCCGCAATGTGGGTGGGCAGGGTCTCGATGTTCAGACCGATGGCAGTGGTTCTGCCGCCAAAGCCCTGAGGGCCGATGCCCAGAGCGTTGACTTTTTCCAGCATCTCGTCTTCCAGCTGGGCATAGTAGGGGTCGGGGTGGTGGGAGTCCAGGGGGCGCATCAGCGCTTTCTTTGCCAGCAGCGCCGCCTTATCAAAGGTACCGCCGATGCCTACGCCGATGACCATAGGCGGGCAGGGGTTAGGCCCTGCCAGCTCCACCGTCTCCAAAATAAAGTCCTTGATGCCCTGCAAACCCGCAGAGGGCTTGAACATCCGGATGGCGCTCATATTCTCGCTGCCGAAGCCCTTGGGTCCCACAGTGATTTTCACATTCTCACCGGGGACGATTTCCGTATAGAGCATAGCGGGGGTGTTATCCCCGGTGTTGCCCCGGCGGACAGGGTCTGCCACCACGGATTTTCTCAGGTAGCCGTTGCCGTAGCCACGGCGGACACCCTCGTCCACAGCTTCCCGCAGGTCGCCGCCTACCAAATGCACATCCTGTCCGATTTCCAGGAACACGCAGGCCATACCGGTGTCCTGGCAGATGGGTACATTTTCATTGTCTGCTATTTTGTAGTTCTCGATGATTTTATCCAGGATATTGCCGGCGATTTCGCTGTCCTCGCAAGCGCGGCAGGACTCGATGGCGCATTTTACATCGCCGGGCAGATGGGTATTGGCTTCAATACACAGCCGTTCCACCACATCGGTGATAGCACTCACTTGAATTTCACGCATATTACGCGAAACCTCCTATTCGAAATTAAAATACAATGCCGATAATCTGACAGGCAAATACGATCAGCACCAGGGCGATGGGGTAAGTAGACGCATAGGCGCCTGCCACATCGTCCGTCCCGGCAACCGCAATCAGCGTGCCCAGGGCGGGAGTGGAGGTCATACCGCCGGTGATAGAGCCCAAAGTGCTCAGCAAGGGGAGCTTGCAGATCTTTCTGGCAAAGATATAGCCCACAACCATGGGAATCAGGGTAATGATCACGCCGGCAATAAAGCCATACAGCACAATCATAACACCGTACTGGGAATTCTGAATCTGCTCCACCAGCTGCACGCCGCCCTCAATGCCTGCGCCCAGCAAAAACAGCACCAGACCGAACTCCCGGAAGATTTTCAGCAGCTGGGTGTTCACCCGCATATTCATAGGGCCGATATGACCGAAATGGGCAAGAATCAGCGCCATAATCAGCGGGCCGCCGGTCATACCCAAAGAGAAGCAGGAGCCGCTGTAGCCGGCGCCGGTGAGGGGAATCTTCACAGAGCCCAGCAAAATGCCCAGCACCACCGCCACAGCAAAGCCGGCAAGGCCGAAGCCGTCGATGTCGAAGCGCTTTTTTGCGCTCTTTTCTTCCGCCGGCATATCGCACGCGTCCGCAGCCGCTTCCGCATCCATCGTCTTTTCTGCCTTGGGGGCGGAGGAAGATGCAATCAGCGCTCTTTCCTTAGCCATATCTGCCTTCAAAATTTTGGGCATAATCTGCACAAACAGCACCACGCCCACAACACCGAAGGGATAGGATACCGCCTGACCCAAAGATACCATTGCCGCCTGGTCGCCGGCAATCTCCTTGGCTGCGGAGAAGGCAGGGGTGGAGGTCAGCGCGCCGGAGAGGACGCCGCTGGCAAAGGAAGCGCCGATGCCGGGAATGCAGGCAAAGGCAGCGGTAACCAGGGCGCCGATGGCGATGATAATTGCGCCCATAGGCAGGTAGGTCTTGGCGTTCTTTTTCAAGTCCCGGAAGAATTTCGGACCTGCAATAGAGCCTACCGCGGTAACAAACAGCACCAGGCCGATATCCCCCATAAAGCCGTAGCTGTCCATAGCGGGTGCAGAAGCATCTGCAATGAAGAATTTAGACAGCACGGGGATTTCTTTCAGCCCCGGCAGGGTGAACAGATAGCCAAACAGCAGCGCCGTCAGAAACACACCCGCCGTTCCCAGGGAAACGCCCTTAACAGAAATTCTGCCCAGGCAATATCCCAGAAAAACGATAAAGAACGCGGCCATCAGCACCACTGCCGCAGCGCCGGGGTTTATGAGTTTAGAAATGATTTCCATTGGTTTTCGCCTCTCTTACCTCTCGTGCCGGGCGTACTTGGGCAGCAGCAGAGGGGATACGCCCTCCCGGGCGCAGTCTGCCTTGCGCAACATCTCAGCATAGTCGTAAATATGGTTCAAATTGGGGGTGCCAAGAGTTACTTCCCTGGCCTTGGCGGCAGCTGCCTTACCGGCGTTTCTGCCAAAGACGATGATGTCCAGCAGGGAGTTGCCCATCAGCCGGTTACGGCCGTGGATACCGCCCACAGCTTCGCCTGCCACCAGCAGGTTGGGGATTGCCTTGGTAAAGCCCTCGCCGCCGATTTCCAGGCCGCCGTTCTGATAGTGCAGGGTGGGATATACCAGAATCGGGACTTTTCGCATATCAATGCCGTAATTTAAGTACATACGCAGCATTGCGGGGATCCGCTTCTCGATGGTGCCTTCGCCGCCCAATATTTCAATCATCGGCGTGTCAAGCCATACGCCGCTGCCCAGGGGCGTTTCGACACCCTTGCCGTTGGCGCATTCACGAATGATGGCAGAAGCGGAAACATCTCTTGTTTCCAAAGGATGGGCGTAAGCCTCGCCATCTTTGTTCACCAGCATTGCACCCAGGGAACGGACCTTTTCCGTAACCAGCGCGCCAAAAATCTGACTGGGGAAGGCAACGCCGGTGGGGTGATACTGAATGGTATCCTGGTACAGCAGCGGCGCGCCTGCCCGGTAACCCAGAATCAGACCGTCGGCGGTTGCGCCGTAGTGGTTGGACGTGGGGAAGCCCTGATAGTGGAGCCGTCCTGCGCCGCCGGTGGCGATAATCACAGTCTTTGCCCGTGCCACCAGGTAATCACCGGTTTCCATATTCAAAAGCACTGCGCCGGCAACCTGGCCTTTTTCGTCTTTCAGCAGCTCCACAGCGGAGGTGAACTCCACCACGGGGATTTTGCGGTTGATGACCTCGTCCCGGACGGTACGCATAATTTCCGCGCCGGAATAGTCCTTACAGGCGTGCATACGCTTGCGGGAAGTGCCGCCACCGTGGGTGGTAACCATTCTGCCGTCTTCGTCCTTATCGAACATCACGCCCAGCTTGTTCAGCCAGGCAATGGCATCCGGCGCTTCCATCACCAGCCGCCGCAGCAGCTCGGGACGGGCGGCAAAGTGGCCGCCGCCGAAGGCATCCAGATAGTGCTGCACAGGAGAGTCGTTCTCCTTGTCCGCTGCCTGGATACCGCCCTCAGCCATCATAGTATTGGCATCGCCGATGCGCAGCTTGGTAACCACCATTACATTGGCGCCGGCTTCGTGTGCCTCGATGGCTGCCGACGCGCCTGCGCCGCCGCCGCCGATAACCAGCACGTCCACATCATAATCAAGCTTATCCAAATCCACCTTTTCATTCAAAAGGCGGCTGTTGCTGTGAAGCAGGTCTGCCAACTCCACCGGGGCTTTCTGACCCTTATTGGGGCCGACTAAAATCTCCTTAAAGCCCTCGGGCCGGTAGTCCGGATGGTAGGCTTTCAGCAGCTCGCTCTTTTCCTCCGCAGTCATTCGGCGGGGTTCTGTGGCCATACGGGCCTCACGGGTGGCTTCCACCTTCTTGATGGATTCCAGCATAGATTCTGTAAACATCTTAACCCCTCCTTACTTCTCGATATCCCGGTTATTATACAGTTCCTGCATTTCGGAAATGGGCTTTTGCATAATCTGCTCGATCAGCTCATCATAAGCGCCGGCGTTGATTTCCGCCACTCTGGTTTCCAAATGCTCGGACTTGGGCGCGATGTACTTGCCGGTGAGCCGTCTTGCCAGCAGGCCAACCATCGGGTGGCTGATGCCGGCGGGACACCGGACGGAGCAGCAGCCGCAGCTGACGCAGTCGAAGGATTCTTCCGCGCAAGCCTCAAAATCACCCCGCTGGGCGTAGGCGATGTACTGCATAACATTTAAGCCCTGGGTGCAGGCCTTGGTGCAGGCGTTGCAGCCGATGCAGGCGTAGATTTCCGGATACAGCTCCATCATCACCCGCTGGTCAGCTTTCAGCTCCTCGATGGAATAAGTACGCTTATCTGTGGGGAAGAAGGGAATGGATGCAACATACATACCCTCCTGCACCTGGGTCTGGCAGGCTAAGCAGGTTTTCAGTTCATTTTTGCCCTTAATGCGGTAGATGGTGGCGCAAGCGCCGCAGAAGCCGTGGCGGCAGCCGCAACCACGAGTCAGAGTATAGCCGGCGTATTCCATAGCGGTCATAATGGTCAGCTCGCCGGGAACTTCATATTTTTTTCCGTAAAAATAGACATTTACCATATTCTTTTCCATATTGGCTCAGTCCTCCTTAGTATTCGTTAGGCAGAGCGTCCACCTGGTCAAAGCGGAACACCGGGCCGTCTTTGCATACATACTTGGTGCCGATATTGCACCGGCCGCACTTGCCCACACCGCACTTCATCCGAAGCTCCAGGGTGGTATAGACCTGCTCCATAGCAAAGCCCATTTCTTTCAGACCTTGCAGACAGAACTTAATCATAATGGGCGGGCCGCACAAAATGGCGGTGCGGTTGGTATCAAATGCCAGCTCCTGCAAGTAAGACGGCACAAAGCCAACATGGCCATCCCAGCCATCCTGGGGGCGGTCAATGGTCAGATGGACATTGACACCGGGGATCTTGGACCAAACTTCTTCGATCTCCTTGCGCTGCACCAGATCATCGGCGGAGCGAGAGCCGTAAACGATATCGATCTGCCCGTAATTTTCCCGATTGTCCAGGCAGTAGTTGATCACGCTGCGCAGAGGTGCCAGGGCGATACCGCCGGCAATAAACAGCAGGTTCTGCCCTTTCAGCTCCGTTTCCACCGGGAAATTGTTGCCGTAAGGTCCACGCACCAGGATCTCATCCCCCGCTTTCAGAGAATGCAGATACTCGGTCAGTACACCGCAGCGCTTGATGGAAAATTCCTGGTAGAGCTTGTTGGTGGGAGAGGAGGTAATGGAGAACATAGCCTCGCCCACGCCGGGAGCGCACACCATAGCGCACTGGCCGGGCATATGCTCAAACAGCTTGCCGCCATTGGGGGCTTCCACCCGGAAGGTCTTTACATTCGGCGTTTCTGTGCGGATATCGGTGATGATGCCCACCTGGGGAATCAAAGTATCCCGCATAAAGCCGGGATTGTATTTGCATTCGTGCATTGCTTCTGCCATCATTGACCCTCCTTTTCAAAAGCTTTGATCACCTTGACGATATTCAAGTGGCTGGGGCATTTATCCACGCACCGTCCGCAGCCAACGCAGGAGAACACCCCGTTGTTGTTGGCGGGAAAATAGGCCAGCTTGTGCATAAAGCGCTGACGGAAGCGGTGCATCTGGCTGGTGCGGTTGTTGCCGTGAGCCATCATGGTAAAATCGGAGTACATACAGCTATCCCAGCAGCGGTAGCGCTGCACACCGGAGCTTGTGGTGTAGTCCTTGATATCGTAGCACTGGCAAGTGGGGCATACAAAGGTGCAGGTGCCGCAAGCAAGGCAGGGGCTGTAAAGCCGCTCCCACAGCTTGGAACCGAAATTCCGATCCGCAGCGGCTGCGCCCCATTTTTCCAAAGACAAATTGGAATAAGGCAGTCTTTCCACAATGGCGCGGATTTTTTCTTTTTCCTTCTCTACATCCGCAGTATCTGCCTTTTCCAGCAGATTGCCCAGCTTTTCTGTCAGAGCCTCGCCTTTTTTGGTTTTGGCTTCCCAGTACAGGGTATCTCCCACCAGCCAGGTGACCACATCACCGGCAGGCTCAGCGCAATCCACGCCAAAAACCTTGCAGAAGCAGGAGGTTTCCGGTCTGCCGCAGGCCAAAGATACGATGGTTCCCATTTGCCGGCGGGCAGCATAGTAGCCATCTACAGGGTCGGACAAAAACACCTTGTCCAGCACTTCCATACCCTTCACATCGCAGCCACGGATGCCAAAGACCACAAAGGGTTTTTCCCGCAAGGCTTCCCCTTGAATTTCCAGCTTGCCGTCCTGACGGCGAACCTGATACAAGCTCTCACTCTGGGGGAAGAAAATATCCTTGGCGGATTTCACAGTTTTCAAAGTGTCGATATCCACATCGGCGTTTTCCGTCCACAGACCGAAATTGGTCTGTCCGGCATTTTTCACCGGCAGGAACAGATCGTTGCCCCCGGCAATGGCAGCATAAAGGGCATTCAAATTTTCTTTTGAAATTTTATACATATCCCTTACCCCCTGCCTACGCCCGGCTCAGCGTCCGTTGTGGTGAAGCTGGTCAGCGGTGCGGGGCATTCCAAATCACTGCCAGCCTGATATTCGCCGTAAAGGGCGTTGATATCCTTAATAAATTTCCGGTTGAACAGGTGCAGCGGGATACCCTGGGGGCATACACGGCTGCATTCGCCGCAGTCGGTGCAGCGGCCTACCACATGGAAAGCACGGATAATATGGAACATTTTTTCCTCAAAAGAGGTGGTATTTGCCTTCTGCTCCGAATCAAAGGCGGTGCTGTCAAACACGCATTTGCGGCAGGAGCAGGCGGGGCATACATTGCGGCAAGCATTGCAGCGGATGCACTTGCTCAGCTCTGCCTGGAAGAAGGCGAAGCGCTCCTCGGGGCGCATGGCTTCCAGGGCTTCCACCTGGGCGAAGCGGTCGGCATCCACGGTATCGCAGCTTTCGCCGATCTG
>JAZRBN010000049.1:0-4907 GCA_045635105.1 Faecousia sp.
ATGGTGCACATCTCCAAGCTGGAAAACCGCCGTGTGGAAAAGGTTGAGGACGTGCTGAATCTGGGGGATATGACCTGGGTGAAGTTTATGGGCTTCGACGAGAAGGGCCGCGCCAATTTCAGCCGCAAGGACGCGCTGAAAGAAATGGCCGACGGCGAATAATCAAAAACAAAGACCGGGGTGCTAAGCACCCCGGTCTTTTTATTATGCATTTTCTCTTCTTTGCTTGCGCAAGGCCTTGCGTTGGGCGGCAGCTTCGTATTCGTTGCGGTCTTCCTCGGTTTCCAAAAGCAGCTCCGGCACTTCCACGGTCTGCCCCTTGCTGCTGATGGCAACCATATCAATGTATGCCCGGTTGATCCGTGTCCGGGTGCCGTCCAGGGCCTCCCGGTAGGTATCCACCCGGATTTCCATAGAGGAGCGGCCCACATAAGTGATGCGCCCCTCCAAAACCACCAGCTCTCCCACATAGGCCGGGGCTTTGAATTGCAGATTGTCGATGGCGGCGGTGGTAACGGTGGCGCCGGAATGGCGGGTAGAGACAATGCCTGCCAGCTCGTCAATCCATTTCAGCAGCTGTCCGCCGAAGAGTCTGCCGTAGTGGTTGATATGTTCGGGGCGGATGAGATACTGCTGCACAGTTAGAGAGTCGGAAACTTTCTTTACAGGTCGCATATTTTTGTTCCTTTCTTTTCAAAGCAGTCTATGCAGAGGGGTTTGCCCTCTGCGTAGCGAATCCAGCGTGCGCCAGTGCTTTCTCCGCAGCTGTGGCAGACGAAGGAATCAAACAGCTGCGCCTTTTCCGGCAGGGGGAGTGTTGCTTCTTTCACATCGAACATATCCTCCGGCTGACAGCTTTGGTAGTAGGCAAAGGATTCCTCCTTAGTCATATCCGCCGGCTTTGGTTTCAATACCAGCCGGACAGCGTTTCCTGTCTTGCGGTTGTAGAAAGAATAGGCAGATTTGCCCCGGATATGAAACAGCAGATTTCCCTTGCCTGCGGTACAGCCCAGCATTACCTGTATGGCGTCCACGCCGCAGGCGTCGTTTTCTGTGATGCACACCACCTGCTCGTCGTCGGAAAATTCCAGCTCTAAAAGCTGGGCGGCGTACAGGCTTGCCTTATAGCCGATGGTTAGACCACCGCATTGGTGGCCGTGAAAAGCCACGCAGTCATTCCAGGTTTTCATTCTTTACTCCTCCACCAGCACCATATGCCGGCCATCCACTTCTACAATTTTGGCATCCACGCCGTAAACCTCTTTCAGCGCCCGGCTATCCAGTATGGAGCGGTCGCCACAGCGGTACACCTGCCCGTCTTTTAATAGCAGAAACCGGTCGCAAAACCGCAGCGCCAAATTCAAATCGTGAATCACCACCAGGGCGATTCTTTTGTCATTGTAGCAAATGCTCTGCACCATTTTCAAGACCCCGTATTGATTTTGAATATCCAGGGCGCTGGTAGGCTCGTCCAACAGCAGCACTTTCGGCTGCTGGGCCAATGCCCGGGCAAGCATCACCTTCTGCTTTTCGCCGCCGGAGAGCTGATTTAAGAATCTGCCCCGCATATCCTCCACATCCAGCCGGTGCATGGCATCGTGGACAATGGTGTGGTCCTGCTCCGTAAAGCCCCATTGCATATAGGGTCTGCGGCCCAGCATCACCACATCGTGGACGGTCATTTGGGTGTCGGGGACGCTTTGGGAGACAAATGCCACCTGCTTTGCCACCTCCCGGGCAGGCTGGGTCAGCAAGTTTTTGCCGTCCAGCAGCACTTCGCCGGCATCCGGCTTCAAAATGTGGTTAAAGCATTTCAGCAGGGTGCTTTTTCCCGCACCGTTGTTGCCCAAAATGGCAAGAAACTCTCCGGGTTTGACATCAAAGGATACTTCTTTGAGAACCTCCGGACAGCCTTTGTAGTGGTAGCTTATATTTTTGACTTCCATCATTGCTTCTTACCTCCTTTGAACAGAAGGTACAGAAACAGCGGGCCGCCAAGAAAGGAGGTGATGGCGCCGATGGGCAGAATCACGGGAGAAATCACAGTGCGGGCAAACAGGTCGCCCAATAGCAGTAGCGTTGCGCCGCCTAAGATTGCGCCGGGAATGACATATACGTGGTTGTTGCCCACCACCATTCGGACGATGTGGGGCGCTACCAGGCCGATAAAGCTAATCAAACCCACATTGGCAACCACCACGGAGCTGCACATACAGCACAGCACCATACCGGTCAGCGTCAGCCGCTTTACGTTGATGCCCAAACTGATGGCGGTTTCCTCGCCGCTGAGCAGGGCGTTGTAATCCCAGCGGTGGACAAAGCAGTACACGCATAGAACGGCGACCACTGCCGCCATACCGCCCAAATCACCCCAGCCGGTGCTGCCCAAATCGCCGAAGGTCCAAAATACTAAGGTGGACAGCTCCACCTCGTCGGCAAAGTACTGGATCAGGGTGGTTGCGCCGGTGAACATAGAGCTGATAGCCACGCCTGCCAGCACGATCCCCTCCGGGGATACCTGGCGGAATTTGGACAGTCCCAAAATCACCAGCGCCACAGCAACAGAGCCGGCAAAGGCGCACAGAGGGATACCGATCCCGGTGGTGCTGCCCAATCCCAGCACCACAATGGCAAAGGCCGCGCCGAAGGTTGCCCCCTGGGATACGCCCAGGGTGGAGGCAGATGCCAGGGGATTGCGCAGGACTGCCTGCAAAATGCAGCCGGCAAGTCCAAGGCCGCCGCCGGCGAGTATGGCGGTGATGATCCGGGGCAGACGGTTATTTTGTACCACCAGGTTGATTTTGCGGTCAGAGGACAGACCGAAAATGCCTTTCAGCAGCTCACCCATAGGGGTTTCGTAAGAGCCTGCCCGCAGACTCAGCAGTACCGTCAGCAGCAGCACACCGCTGAGAAGGATCAAAAAGCTGACGCTTTTGACCTGGTTTTTCCGGTAAAGCGCGTCAATATTATTCTCCGATTTGGATTGGACGGAATGCATAGCCGGCCTCCTTTAAGTCTGCATAGGGATTGACACCCAACAAGTTTTCAAAAATTTCCTCTGCCTTGGCAATGGGGTCGATGTCCTTAAATTCATTCGGATACAGCACGCAGGCGGCATAATATGCATCTGCCAGGGCTGTTTCCAGATTGGAGGCATTGGAACGAAAGGAGATTTGGGAGTAAACCTTTCCCTCCTGCACCGCTGTGAGGGCATTGTAGTAGTCGGGATTTTTGGCGTAATCCGCATTGATAAGCGCCATACCGTTAAAATCAACGAATATAATGTCCGGGTCCCAGGAAAGCACCTGCTCCAAATCAATGTTGAATGCGCCGGTTTGTCCGGTGGTGTCTGCTAGGTTTTTTGCGCCGATGAGGGCGAAGGGGCCGTAGCCGGCCTCTGTTCCTTCAAAGCCGTGATGTCCCTTGAAGGATACGCCGCCCACATACACGGAAGGCTTGTCTTCTTCCGGAATGTCCTTGGTTCGGTCAGATAAATCTTTCTTGATGCCGTTTAAATAATCCGTCAGCTCCGCGGCGCGGGTTTGCAGACCGAAAAGCTCGCCCAGAATGCGGATTGTTTCGTATGCGGCATTGTCCAGCGTGGTGTCGCTGCCGGGAACAACCACAACCGGCGTGCCGGTTTTGGCTTGCAGATCGTCTGCGTCCACCGAGGCGGATTTGCTCATCACGATCACATCGGGGGCAACCTTGATGATTTCCTCGGCAAAGGGGTTGCCGTTGGTGCCGATCACAGGCAGATCCTTAAATTTTTCAATGTTTACAAAGTTATACAGCCGGGAGATCACCGGCTCTTTTTCGCAATCCTCTACGGCGATGACCAAATCCGCAGCGCCCATATAGCAGGTGTAGCGCAGAGCGCCCACGCCTACGCAGACAATGGATTCCACCTTCTCGGGAACTTCCACCTGCCGGCCTGCGCCGTCGGTAAGGGTTCTTGTGTTTTGCGGGCTGCCCACGGCGCCGCAGCCTGCAAACAGGCTCACGCAAAGGACGGCAGACAAAAATAATGCAAAGCTCTTTTTCATAGGGATACCTCTTTTTTTGTTTGTGGACCGATTGTATCAAATTCCTTTTTGTCTTGCAAGCCGGGTGGGGGGATACAATTTTCTGAAAAGCGACAAAGCCTGTTTGTTATAATGGCATTTCGAAAGGTTGTTGAAATCGTTTTCAATGGTGTAGTTGGTCAAACTATACAAAATAAAAATATAAAACTTAGAAAATATGTAGATTTGTTCAAAAACGGCTTTTTTCGGTTGAGTTTTTCGAAACGGTGGTGTATATTTAAGGTGTCGGTATGAAACCGTTTCCAAAACGCGACGCCGTCTTTCGGAAACCTGCTTTTGCCGACAAAAGTTCCCTTTTGGCTTCTCCGGCGAATGCCGTTCAAGCATATATTATTTATCAACCATATTAGGAGGAAAAACAATGAAAAAGCTGATTGCATTGCTGCTGGCTCTGGTCATGGTTTTCGGTCTGGTTGCTTGTACCGGTACTCCCGATGAGACCAAGCCCGGTGGCAACACTACCCCCAGCGGCGACAAGCCCAATGCTGAGGCGCCCAAGGGCTCCGTTTACTGGCTGAACTTCAAGCCCGAGTCTGACGAGGCTCTGCAGAAGATCGCTGCTCTGTACACCGAGAAGACCGGTGTTCCTGTCAAGGTCGTTACCGCTGCTTCCGGTACCTACAACCAGACTCTGACCGCTGAGATGGACAAGACTGAGGCTCCCACCATGTTCGTGGTTGGCAACCAGGCTGCTGGCGAGACCTGGGGCGAGTACTGCCTGGACCTGACCGGCACCGACATCGCTAACGAGCTGAACACCGACGCTTACATGCTGTACGATGCAGAGGGTAAGCTGTGCTCCATCGGCTACTGCTACGAGTG
>JAZRBN010000050.1:0-26589 GCA_045635105.1 Faecousia sp.
ATAGGCATACGAATACCGGACGAGCCGGGATCCCGGCAGCAGGCGCATTCCAGCCTGCCCTCAGACAAATCAAAGCGGTCAGGGAAGGGATTTCCGCACTTGTGGCAGCCGTATAAATCCGGCTCATACCCGGCAAGACACGCACCGCGAAGCTCAAACACTGCCTTCACAAGCGCCTCCGGTACATCCAGCCTTGACAAGGCAAACAGGCAGTTCAGCACCAACGAAAGAAGCTCCGGATTGGGCAAATCCTCCTGGGAGAGTAGCTCGGCAGCCTGGGCAAAATATGTACCCAGGGATAATTTTTGCAAATCCCTGCGCAGTTGGGTAAACAGCTCTATGGAATGAGCCTCGTTAATGGTATAAGCCCCCCGATATTCAAAAAGGGTAAATTCCCCATACCCCAAAAGCTGACAGGTGGCGGCAAGAGGACTGTTCTTTCTGCGTAAGCCTCTTGCTTTTACCGTCAGCTTTCCGTGATTGGGTGTCAGCAGTGTCAGCATCGCATCGGTATCATTGTAGGTTGTTACCCGAAGCACCAGTCCCTGAGTAGTCAAGTACATTGCTTTGCTCCATTTTCCGTGAGTTCTTATATAACAGATACAGCTCCGGCGCGCCGGTCTCTATAAACATCTGCCAGTAATCCTGTGCTGTCATTTTCATCCCCTCCACCCATAGGATTTGCAATGAGCAGGGGGTTTAGCCTTGGAAATTATTCTCTGTAACCGAAATTGCGCACAAGAAAATCGCTATCGCGCCAGTTTTCCTTTACCTTGACCCAAGTGGTCAGGTACACCTTTGTGCCCATAAAACGCTCGCAGTCCACACGGGCCATAGAAGATATCTTTTTCAGCATTTCACCGTTTTTGCCGATGATAATGCCCTTATGGCTGGCCTTTTCGCAATAAATGGTGGCGTCAATGTCGATGATTTCATTCTCCCGTTCAGAGAATTTGGTAATCTCCACAGCTGTACCGTGGGGAACTTCCCGATCCAGCGTCCACAGAAGCTTTTCCCGAATAATTTCCGCCATTACCTGCCGTTCCGGCTGATCGGTTGTAACATCATCAGGAAACAAGAACGGACTGTCAACTGCATATTTCTCACATTCCGCCAGCAGCGCATCCACACCATCACCGCTTTTAGCAGAAATGGGAATAATAGCAGCAAAATCCGCGGCTTTTGAATAAGCGGCAATTACCTCCAACAGGCTGTCCTTTTCAACAGTGTCAATCTTATTGATTGCCAGCACCACAGGACATTTGCTTGACCGCAGCTGTTCAATGAGTGATAGCTCCTGCTGGCCGATAGAGGCGATAGGCTCTATCATCAGGATCGTTAAATCCACATCCGCAATAGATTCGCGGGTAACGTTTACCATATAATCTCCCAGCTTGGTTCTGGGCTTATGAAAACCGGGGGTATCCACAAATACATACTGGATATTATCCTTGCTCACAATACCGCAGATCCGGTTACGGGTGGTCTGTGGCTTATTGGAAACAATGGCAATCTTCTCACCAACCAGGCGGTTAATCAGCGTGGACTTACCCACATTGGGGCGTCCGGCAATGGTAATCATAGCGGTTTTGGTAGACATAGCATTCTCCTTTAATCTCTCTGCATACGGGGGATTCTTTCTGCAATAGCCTCTTCGCGGCTGCGCATCTGCGCCTTTTGAGGACCGTCATCCATATGGTCGTACCCCAACAAGTGGAGCACAGAATGAATGGTCAAATACCCAACCTCTCTGCGGGTGCTGTGGCCGAATTCTTTGGCTTGCGCTACCGCCCGTTCCAGAGATATTACCATATCACCTAAGGGACACAGACCGGTTTCCGGGTCTATGTAGCTGTCCCAGCAATCCGGCGGATTTCCCGGTTCAAGGGTAAACATTGGAAAACTGAGCACATCAGTAGCTTTATCCATCTGCCGGCTGGCAGCATTGATTGCACGGATTTCTTTATCGTTGGTGATCAAAACGTTGATTTCACAAGGAACGGTTATTCCCTCTGCCAGCAAGGCTTCCTCCACACATCTGCGGATAACGGCTGTAACCGGTATTTGCTGCAATGTGAAACAGGCAAAACTGATGTTAATTTTGTACTTACTCATATTATTTCTTCCTTTGGTAACGGCCGGAGGCGGGTTTTGGCGGCTCAGACTTCTTCTCTGCCCGCTCATAGGCGCTGATAATCTCCTGCACCAACGCATGACGCACCACATCCGCAGCGGTCAGCCGGCAAATGGCAATATCCTTCACGCCTTCCAACACCCGTATAGCATCTTTAAGTCCAGAGGTTTTATCACTGGGCAGGTCAATCTGCGTTACATCACCGGTAATGACGATTTTAGATCCAAAACCCAAACGGGTAAGGAACATTTTCATCTGTTCCCGGGTAGTATTTTGCGCCTCGTCAAGAATTATAAAGCTGTCGTCCAATGTGCGGCCACGCATATAGGCCAGCGGCGCCACCTCAATGGAACCCCGTTCCTGGTACTTTTGGAAGGTTTCAGCTCCCAGCATCTCGTACAGGGCGTCATACAAAGGCCGCAGGTAGGGATCAACCTTATTCTGCAAGTCGCCCGGCAGAAAACCCAACCGCTCACCAGCTTCAACAGCCGGTCTGGTCAGAATAATGCGGTTTACTGTCCTCTCCCGAAAAGCAGCAACTGCCGCGGCAACGGCAAGGTAAGTTTTGCCGGTACCGGCAGGTCCTACACCCAGAGTAACTGTGTTCTTGGCGATGGCTTTCATATATTTCTGCTGACCGACAGTTTTCGCTTTGATAGGCTTTCCTTTTGCGGTAATACAAACCACATCCTTGGCCATCTGGGCAACATAGTCGTCGTTCCCCTCCTGCACCAGAGTGATGAGATAACGAACTCTTTGTTCGTCAATCACCTCACCTTTTGCGGCAAGCGCAAGAAGTCCTTCCAGCGCCCGGGAAGCTTTATCCACCGCCTCCGGTTCGCCGGTAACCCGCAAATCCGTACCTCTGTTGACAATGGTTACATCCAGCGCATCCTGAATCCGCCGGATATTCTCATCAAAAGATCCGAAAACCGCTATCAAATCTTCCACCCGGTCAGAATTTACAATTCGTTCAGTCATTTTCTCCGTCCTTTGTAAGGTTTTGTTCATATACAGTCTTTCCGATCATCTCTATGCAAGCATATTTTCCATACAGATAACTGGCATTTTCATCGGTTTGTATTTCTTCCTGCGCAGAGAGAATTTTGCCTGCAATCATAGCGCTCTGCAAATGGCTTCTTGTGAAGCTGTTCAGCCATTGCGGTGCGGTGGATACTTGCTTACTTGCAGCTGTGTTTTCATAGAAATAACAGGTTTCCTTCACAATGGCAACAGGAAGACAAAAACCACCTGGTAACTGCATATATTTCTCCGAATATATTTTAACACAACCTGTATCGAAATTTCCACTGTCTTTTGATAATTTTATGAGTTTTTTTCCAATGATCAGGCTGTAATTGTTGATTTGCTTTATTTGCTGTCCTCTTTCGGCAACGCAAGCCGGCGTAATCACCTCTAAATCACGAAATGTAAGGGCGATAATTTCTGCATCCGCACAAGTTGCTTTGGTAACAATTCCACAATCCGTATACCCGGAAACCAAGGTTTGTCCTGCCTTAACCGCCTGACCGGGTGCGCACAAAGGATTGCCTTGCAACACGGTACAGCTTTGAATCACCCCATCCCGGCTGGCTACAATGCTGCAAACAGCATTGTCAACGGCATCTTCCGTATCAGAAACTGTTTTTTCACGCACAGAGATAACCGCGTTGCATCCTACCGTGTTGATGCCTGCCCATTGCAGCTGTGGAATTTTTTCCAGCAGTGCATTTTTCATTTTCTCGCTTCGCACCTGTCTGCGTGATGCCCCGAATTCAATACCGCACTCTGCTGCCGCTTCCAATATAAGCCTTGTGGGAACAGAGGAATTTCCTTCTACCGATACAAAAAAGACCCGTCCGGGTATGTAGCAAACCAGAAACAGAAGAACAAAAAACACTGCAAGCAGCACGGGCCGTTTTAGCATTGCAATGCCCAGCCGGTATAGACCGTGAGCCCCCAACTCCTTAGCAGACGCTCCGTGTTTTTGGATTATATCCAACGCTCTTTCATAATCCCATTCTGTTACGGTTACAAGAACGGTCAAATCGCTGTCATATGTTATATTGGAAAGCCGGACACCGGCAGTATTCAGAGAATTCAACAGCAGTGTAACATCAGCACAGGTGATTTCCAATTCACGACTGCCGAGATAATTTCTCAAATATGCCATAATTCACCTCCTAAAAAGCTGCAAGTGCATAATGCGTCCGTATATAACCAGCTGCTCACGGCTCATCTCCATCAATTTTAGGTTTTCACCCTCTACGCAAACTTTGCCGTACTCCACTTTCACCTCAATTTTCTCCGGTGAATAAGCTAAAACCCCCAAATGATTCTCAATTAAGACCCGATTTTCCCCTGCCAGCTCCACCAGAGGGATTTTTGACAGCATATCGGGTTTTTTCATGCGGTCAAGAATATGCTTGTGATTCACGCTGTCCCCTCCCCTTTTGAAAAGTCTATGTTTTATGCGGTTTAATTTGAACTAAACCAACATAGTTTCTTATGAGGTGATTCCATGAGACGACGAAATCGAATGTTGGGCGGACTACTCTCCGGCTGTGCTATGATGATCATTATTCTGGATACAAAAAGCGCGCTGCTTGGCGCGCAGACAGGATTAGCACTGTGCTTACAGACCGTGATTCCTTCTTTGTTTCCCTTTCTTTTACTCTCCGGCATTATAAAAAGCAATCTGTTCGGTCAGCAAATTAAGTTTCTAAGGCCAATCAGAAAAATTTGTAAAATTCCGGCAGGCAGCGAATCACTGCTGATAATCGGTATGCTGGCTGGGTATCCAGCAGGTGCGCAAATGGTTGCAGAGGCCTACGAAGACGGTGATCTTCCCTTACCTGCTGCAAGAAGAATGCTGGGTTTTTGCAATAACGCAGGGCCGGCATTTATTTTTGGTATTCTCGGTCCGTTATTTGAAAATAGCGGCGCGGTATGGATGCTTTGGGGAATCCATTTGATAAGCGCAATAATTGTGGGGTATCTGCTTCCAGGAAACGGTAATTTTGACTGTGTAATGAGCAGAAACAAATCCATATCCCTACCGCAGGCTCTTGAAAATGCAGTCAGGACAATGGCGATAATATGCGGTTGGGTAATCACCTTTCGCGTAATCCTTCTCTTTTGCTCCCGATGGTTTTTATGGCGGCTTCCGCTTGCAATACAAGTGCTTTTCTCTGGCTTTCTGGAGCTTTCCAATGGGTGTATCCTACTGAATAAACTCCCCAATGACGGTATTCGCTTTGTCATTGCCGGCGCAATGCTGGCCTTTGGTGGACTGTGTATCTGTATGCAGACAATGTCAGTTACCGAAGGCATCGGTACCGGTTATTATTTCCCGGGAAAAATGTTGCAAACGCTTATCTCCATTCTGCTATGCTGCATATTGCAGCCAATTGTTATATCCCATACGCAAATTTTTGTTCTGCCTGCATCCGCATTTTTCGTCCTCCTTCTGCTCACTGGGATTTGTATCCATCTGATTCGCGCAAAAAAAGTTGTAGCTTTTGGCAAAAGAATGTTGTATAATACGAGCATATGAATTCGAGAGGAGTTACGGTATGCTGTTTCGGAAGAAAATCACCCGTTCTTGCAGCTATTGTCAACGCGGCACTGCTATGGACGATAATCAGGTTCTGTGCATCAAGCGCGGTATCGTTACCGCAGATCACAGCTGCCGTAAATTCCGCTATGCTCCCTGCAAACGGATTCCGCCCAAAATGAAGGCGTTGGATTTGGATAAATACAAAGACGTTGATTTTTCTTTATAATAAAGTCAGCCGGAAAGCAGTTCGCTTTCCGGCTGTTTTTTATCCAATCATATTCAAGAAATCATCCTCTGACAGAATCGGAATACCCAGTTCTCTTGCCTTGCGTTCCTTTGAACCTGCGTTCTCTCCAACCACCACATAGGTGGTTTTTTTAGACACTGAGCCGGAAACCTTGCCGCCAAAGGCTTCAATCTGCTCACCCGCTTCCTCTCTTGTGAATTTTTCAAGAGCGCCTGTGAGCACAAAGGTCATACCTGTAAACCGGTTATCCGTAACAGCGCGATTGGAATTAAAGTTTACACCAGCGCTACGGAGCTTCTCAATCATTTCACGGGACTGCTCCTGGGCAAACCATTGTGAAATGGAAGAGGCGGTGATATCACCGATATCAGCAACCTCTGTCAGCTCTTCCACGGTTGCTTCCATCAACGCGTCCAGGGTGCCAAAGGCGGCAGCCAAGGCCTTGCCGGTCTTTGCGCCGACCTGACGGATACCCAGCGCGTAAATGAGTCTCCCCAAATCCTGCTGCTTGCTGTTTTCAATAGCTTGGAGAAGCTTCTTTGCCGCCGTATCACCCTTTTGCCAAAGCTGTTTCACCTCATCCAGGGTCAGATAATAAATATCCGCAGCATTTTTGAGTAAACCTCTTTCGATCAACGCATCCACAATAGACGCGCCAAGGCCCTCAATATCCATGGCATCCCGGCTGACAAAATGCGCAATATTTCTGGACAGCTGGGCAGGGCAGGCAGCGCCGGTACAACGCAAAAATGCGCCGTCGTCGTCCCGTTTTGTTGGTGCGCCGCAGATGGGACAGGTAGAAGGCAGCATATATGCAACAGAGCCTTCCTGTCGTTTGGATATATCCACTTCCAGAATTTCCGGTATAATCTCACCGGCCTTGCGAATCAAAACCGTATCGCCGATGCGGATATCCCGCTGAGAAATAAAATCTTGATTGTGTAGGGTTGCATTGGTTACGGTGGTTCCTGCAAGCCGCACAGGCTTCACAATCGCCTTGGGCGTCAGCACACCGGTTCTGCCCACCTGCACCACAATATCTTCGATCACCGTAGGCTTGATTTCCGGAGGGTACTTATACGCAGCTGCCCAGCGAGGAAACTTTGCCGTAGCGCCAAGCTTTTCCCGCAAGGCAAGGTTATTCACCTTAATCACAGCGCCATCAATATCGCACGGGAGAGCTTCCCGGTTTTCGTTGATGGACAGCACGTGCTCGTTAATTGCCTGCACTGACGACAGAGTAACCCAGGGAATTACCTTAAAATTCAGCTGTTTCAGAAATTCCAGTGATTCCTCGTGAGAGTTGAAGGAAACGCCGTCGGCTAACTGAACATTAAACACCAAAATATCCAGGCCACGCTTTGCTGCAATCTTCGGGTCCAATTGCCGCAATGAGCCGGCTGCCGCATTCCTTGGATTGGCAAAGAGAGATTTTCCCTCCAACTCCTGGGAGGCGTTGAGTTTTTCAAAGCTCTTTTTGGACATATATACTTCGCCGCGGACAATGAGCCGTTTCGGTGCATTGGGGATCGTCATAGGAATGGAATAGATGGTTTTCAGGTTCTCCGTTACATCCTCCCCTACTGTGCCATCTCCCCGGGTTGCGCCACGGACAAATTTTCCGTTCTCATATTCCAGCGCCACAGATAGGCCGTCAATTTTCGGTTCCACGGTAAAGTCCGCATTGGGATAGTCATTCAGAATCTTTGTTAGAAAATCACCCAATTCGTCCAGAGAAAACACATCCTGCAAGCTCATCAGCGGCACCGGATGGGCAACCTTCTCAAACTTGCTCAGCGCTTCGCCGCCCACACGCTTTGTGGGGGAATCCGGCAGAGCAAACTGCGGGTATTCCGCCTCTAAATTTTCCAGCTCTCGCAGAAGCCTATCATACTCAAAATCCGGCATCTGCGGATCATCCAGCACATAATACCGGTGATTGGCCTGATTCAATTGCTCTGTAAGGCTTTTAATTCTCTGTTTCATAATTGCCTCCGGTTTGAAAATAGGTATCGGGTACATCGCCCACGATAATGGTTTCTGCAACCACTACCTGGCTGCTGATGGTAAAGCTGTTGGTCTGACCAAGCACCAAAACGGTTACATCTACACTGACATACATATTCATCTGCTGCAAAGTCTGGTTAATGCCTGCCTCTGAAAAATGGCTACTGAATGAAGCATCGGAATTTCGTATGGACAGAATCTGCACCGGAATGTTCGGTCCGCGGCCGGACAATAGCTCCGGCAGGAACAGACTTCCCAGTGGAATCCCCACATCATCGGTAGTCAATGCCAAAATCTCATCGTTAATAATATTCAGTATATCCGTTTTCAGCCGGTTAACCTCGCTCATATTGGTTTTCAGCGCGGTTATGCGTCCATCCAGATCCTTTTCAAAATAGACCATACGGTCATATTGAATATTGCCGTCCTCAATTTGACGGTCAATAGCATCGTTGATTAAATCCGATGTGGTATTTCGCACCTGCGTTTCCGCAAGAGAACGAATGGACTGCGAATATTTCACGCGAAACAGCACCAACGCAATCAGCGCAAGCGCCAGCAAAATGATAATAATGCGCAATAATTTACCGATTCTTCCCACGCCATACGCCCCCCTGAGGGGAGCATATGGCGGCGATGAGAAAAATATTACAGTTTCTTCAAATGCGCAGATGCGGTTTTTGCCATCAGCTTTTTCGTTCCAATTTGGTCAAACGCGATTTCCAGGAGCGCATCATTTCCCATTTTCACAACGCTTAAAACCATACCCCTGCCAAAGGCGGTGTGCTGCACCATATCTCCCTTATTCAGTTCCAAATAGGTGGTCTTAGGAGTAGGTGCAGTGTAAGAATATATGTGCTGCTGGGTCGGCTGCTTCCTGGGAGCGGAATAATAGGCAGGCGCTGCCTGGTAGCCACCTTTTTTCACCATATTTTCCTCAGGGATTTCCCTCAGAAATCTGGAAGGTAAGGACGCATTGGTACGGCCGTAAAGCATACGCTGCTTAGCATAAGAAATGGTAAGGTTTTTCTTGGCTCTGGTGATGGCAACATAGCAAAGCCGCCGCTCCTCCTCCATCTCCTCCCGATCGCCAATGGCGCGCATACCGGGAAACAAGCCGTCCTCGAAACCAACCAGGAACACATTGGGAAATTCCAATCCCTTGGCAGAGTGCATGGTCATCATCACCGCAGCATCATCGCCGGGATTGTAGGTTTCCAAGTCCGTATATAAGGCAATCTCTTCCAAAAAGCCTGCAAGAGATGGGACTTCTGCATTCTCCACATAGGAATTAATGCTGGATTTTAATTCGTGAATATTTTCAAGACGGGTCTTATTCTCCTCAGTGGGCTTGCTTTCCAGCATAGCAATATAGCCTGTGCGGAGCATCACTTCCTCATAGAATTCCGGCAAGGACATACCGTCTTCCAGCAGCTGCGCCAGTTCTTCAATCAGCACTGTAAACTGCATTAACTTCCCGGCAGATTTTTCCAGCGGTCCGTAGGAATAGGGATCAGATACCACATTATACAGCCCCACGCCCTCCGCCTGCGCCAGTCTGTCGGCAATCTCAATAGTCTTGGCGCCCAGACCCCGGGGCGGATTATTAATAATTCTGTGCAGCCGCAGGTCGTCAGCACGGTTGTTAATCACACACAGGTAAGCAAGCATATCCTTGACTTCCGCTCGATCAAAGAATCGCATACCGCCAATAACCCGGTACGGAATACCGTTGCGCTTAAAAGCAAATTCCAATGCGTTTGACTGGGCATTGGTACGATACAATACCGCATAATCCTTAAAATTCTGTCCCTTGGATGTGGAGATAATCTGATTTGCCACATAATTTGCCTCTGCGCCTTCATCTGCCGCTTCATAGACGGTAATGGGCTTTCCCTGTCCGTTTGCGGTCCAAAGGCGTTTGCCTTTTCTTCCGATGTTATGGGCAATCACAGCATTGGCAGCGTTCAGAATCGACTGGGTAGAACGATAATTCTGCTCCAAACGGATGGTTCTGGCGCCGCGATACTGTTTTTCAAAGTTGAGGATGTTTTCAATGGTCGCGCCGCGGAAACGATAGATGCTCTGATCATCATCGCCCACCACACAGATATTCTCATATCCGCCGGCAAGGAGCGATGTGAGCAAGTATTGCATATGGTTGGTATCCTGATACTCGTCCACCAGCACGTATCGGAATTTTCTTTGATAATATGTACGCACATCCTCGTGCTGCTGCAAAAGCAGAACAGTTTGGAAAATGATATCGTCAAAATCCAGTGCATTATTCTCTTTCAGCCGCGCCTGATATTTCTGATAGGCCTTAGCAATAGGCAGAAGACGCACATCGTTGGCAAATTCAATCCGTTCCAGCATCTGCTCGGCTGATACCATATTGTCCTTTTCCCTGCTAATGAGAGAAAGGACATATTTGGCAGGAAATGTCTTGTCATCAAGACCCATTTCCCGGATAATATCCTTCATAACACGCTCAGAGTCTGCGGTATCATAAATGGTAAAGCTCTTGGAATAGCCAAGCCGCTCAATATCTCTGCGCAAAATCCGGCAGCAGGCGGAGTGAAAGGTCATCGCCCACACATCCTGCCCCTCCGGTCCCAGCATAGCTGTGAGCCTGTCCTTTAATTCGTTTGCCGCCTTATTGGTAAAGGTGATGGCAATAATGTTCCAAGGAGAAACCGGCTCTAAGGCGCACAAATAATCTGCACGGGAAATATCCGCATTAGAAAGAGGCGCTTGCAAGGCTTCCAAAAAGAGAACATCCTCTTCGGCGATTGTATCCGGCACATCCAGACTGTCGCTGGCTCTGCCGAAACGCATCAGATTTGCAATCCGGTTAATCAAAACAGTTGTCTTGCCACTGCCTGCGCCGGCAAGGAGCAACAGCGGCCCATCTGTTGCAAACACAGCCTTTTGCTGCATTTCATTTAAGTTTTGGAATTGAGACAAAATGTAGTTGCGCCGCGCAGCTACAAAACGGCTTAATAAGGATTCAGTCATAAATACACCCGATCAAAATAAAGATATCCTTATTTTACTCCATTTTGCCCCAAAGGTAAAGCACAAATTCACTCCTGCGACATCAATTCCCGCAATTTATTAAGCGCCTTTTTTTCAATTCTGGAAACCTGCACCTGGCTCACATCCAACACCTTTGAGACCCGCTGCTGTGTAAGGCCGTGGAAATACCGCAGCTTAATCACCATTGCTTCCCGCTCCGGAAGCTTTTCAATTGCCTGTCGCAGTGCCATTTGCTCCAAGAACGCCTCCTCAGACTGGGTATCGGTAAGCACATTTTCCAATGTAAATCCCTCATCACCAGTTACCTGATGAATGGACTCAATACTGGCTGTGGCGCTTTCAGCCACTGCAATATCCTCTGGTGTAAAGCCGGTTGCGTCCGCAATTTCACTAACGGTAGGGTCGCGACCCAGGGTAACCGTCAGATGATTTCTTGCATTTCGAATGGTAAGCGCCCGTTCTTTGATGCTACGGGAAACCTTTACGGTACTGTCATCCCGTAGATAGCGACGAATTTCACCGGCAATTTTGGGGACTGCATAGGTGGAAAACTGCGTGCCGAAATTTAAGTCAAATCCGTCAATCGCTTTCAAAAAGCCAAGACACGCCAGCTGATACATATCATCTGCATCTGTTCCCCGTCCTAAAAACCGTCGCGTTACAGACCATATAAGCCCACTGTTTTCGATAAGCATTGTCTCCTTGGCTTCCATATCCCCAGCCTGACACCGGGCAATCAGCTCCTCAACCCTGCTCATTTACGCCGTTGCAGCTTTCTGCGCATATGTACGGTTGTCCCTTTTCCCGGCTTGGAGGTAACGGAAAATCCAGTCATAAAGCTTTCCATAATGGTAAAGCCCATACCGCTGCGGTCGCTGCCGCCGGTGGTGAACATAGGCTTTCTCGCCTGGTCAAGATTTTCGATGCCCACACCCTTATCTTTAATCACAATGTCAAGAAC
Organism: Faecousia sp.; assembly: GCA_045635105.1. Taxonomy (GTDB): domain Bacteria; phylum Bacillota; class Clostridia; order Oscillospirales; family Oscillospiraceae; genus Faecousia. Next base: position 11,948 of record JAZRBN010000050.1, read on the forward strand.
GTTATCCTTCAATATTCTGCACCGCAGGCTGATCGTGCCAAGCCCGTGGGGATATGCGTGAACAATGCAATTGGTTACTGCCTCAGATACCGCTGTGCGAATATCCCCCAGTTCCTCCAATGTGGGGTCCATCTGCGCGGCAAAACAGGCAACTGCTGACCGGGCAAAACCCTCGTTTGCTGATTTGCTGGGAAACTCCAAAGTCATATAGTTTTCAAATTTCATTTCACTTCCTCCTTAATATTTATCAATTTATCTATGCCGGATGTACGAAACACCTTCATCGGCTGGGGATTCAGACCGGCAAGCTCCAATGTACCTTCCATTTTTGTCATCATTCTCAACGCATTGATCACTACCGCAATTCCCGACGAATCCATAAAACTGACATCTTGAAAATCTAAAATGCAGGTTTGCGGTGTATATGCCTCAATTTTTGCGGAAATGTTTTGAATATGCTGTTTTGCGCAATGATGATCGATCTCACCGGTTAAGACGACAGTAAGCGTGCCGTCCTGTAAATAACTTGTCAGGTGCATATTTACTCCTCCTTTTATATTCAACCCTAATATAATATTTTTACTCAATTTATTCCGTCGGAATTAGGTGGAAAATACCATTAATGAAAAATTGTTATACAATTGACAATGGTAAGCTAAGTACCTATAATAAAGAAAATAGTAAATTGGAGGAAAAGATATGCAATTACTGGCAAATGCTGTGGAAAAATACAGGACTTTAATACTGGAAACAGAACGGTATATATGGAATCATCCGGAAACCGGTTACCGAGAGTTCGGCACTTCCAAATATATGGCAGAAAAATTTGAGTCCTTGGGCTACAATCTGGTATACGCCGGCGATATTCCCGGATTCTACACAGTGCTGGACACCGGTCGACCCGGTCCGGAGATTCTGATATTGGGCGAACTGGACTCCCTCATTTGCCCCACCCACCCGGAATCAGACCCGGAAACAGGCTATGTTCACGCCTGTGGCCACAATGCGCAATGCGCAGCGCTTTTAGGTGTTGCTGCTGCGCTGAAAGAGCCTGGTGTTAGCGATGCGCTATGCGGACGCATTCGATTATGCGCTGTTCCGGCAGAGGAACTAATTGAGGTAGAGTACCGTTCTGAGTTGAAGGAAAAAGGTATTATCCGTTATTTTGGCGGCAAGGGCGAATTTTTGTACAGAGGCTATTTTGACGGCGTAGATATGGCATTTATGGTACATACCGGTGGCGGCAACAATTTCAGTGTGGAGAGCAAGGCCAATGGCTGCATTGCCAAGACTATTCGATATAAGGGCGTTGCCGCCCACGCAGGATCCAAGCCTTTCGAGGGCAGAAACGCGCTGTATGCTGCCACACAGGGTCTTGCCGCTGCAAATGCTCTGCGGGAAACTTTTCGGGAAAAGGATTACGTTCGCTTCCACCCCATCATTACCCATGGCGGTGAAGCAGTAAATGCGATTCCGGAGCTGGTAACAATAGAAAGCTATGTGCGGGCAGGCAGCTTTGAAGCGATTGCGCAGGCCAACAGGAGAATCAATCAGGCGCTATGCGGCGGCGCAGTGTCCCTTGGTGTCAATATCGAGATCAACGATATGCCCGGATACTCTCCCCTTCGCAACGATGAGAGTATGATCCAACTGGCTGACGATGCCGTTGCCGCAATTATCCCCGAGGAAAAGCTGGTCAACAACGGTGTGGCAACCGGCAGTACAGATATGTCTGAGCTGGGTTGTCTAATGCCAATCGTACATCCCTATGCCTGCGGAGCTACCGGCACATTCCACGGCTGTGATTTCTATATTTCCGATCCGGAACGGGCCTGTGTAAAGTCTGCAAAGATGCAGCTTGCAATGTTAAAATTACTGCTGGAAAACAACGCTGAACGAGCAAATGAGATCATCGCAAATTACCAGCCGGAATTTAAGAATAAGGATGCTTACTTCGCCTATGTGGACTCCCTGAATTCCTGCGGCGAACGCATTACTTACCGGGAAGACGGCAGTGTAGAAATCCGTATATAGAGAAAAACCGCACACAGGAAAATGCCTGTGTGCGGTTTGCTTCATATTCAGCTTTACAGCTTTTTCATAGCGGCCTCGCTCTGTTCCAACTGAGAAATCAGATCGCGTGCCTTTGCAGCCTTATCACGGATATCGGCGACAACAGCCTCCGGCGCGCGAGATGTAAAGTTCTCGTTAGACAGCTTATTCTCTAAACTTTCCAGATTCTTTTGCGCCTTTTCCAGTTCCTTGGAGATGCGTTCCAATTCCTTGGCTACATCCACCAACTGGCCCATAGGAATGTACAGCTTAGCATCTGCGGTGGTGCAGCAAACCATACCGTCAATATTGGCAGGCTCAGCATCCAGAATTGTTACTGCATCGGCATACGCCAGTCGCTGCATAAAGCCCTCGCCCTCGGCAAATACCTGCGGCTTGGAGGTAAGGATATATAGAGCAGCCTTCTTGGAAGGGGGCACATTCATCTCCGCTCTGCGGTTGCGGATGGAGCGAATCGCTTCCATCACAGATTCCATTTGGCTTTCCTCAACCTTAAACGCCAATTCTGCGCTGTACTTAGGCCAATCCGCAACAATCAGCGCATCGCCCTCGTGAGGCAGGCTCTGCCAAATTTCCTCGGTGATGAAAGGCATAAAGGGGTGCAACAGACGCAATGTCTGATCCAGCACATAAACAAGCACCTGCAAGGCGGTCTGCTTCTGCGCAGCATCATCGCTGTACAGTCTTGCCTTGGTCAGCTCAATATACCAGTCGCAATAGGTATCCCACAGGAAGTCATAAACCTTCTGCACCGCCACACCCAGTTCGTACTTTTCAAGGTTATCCGTAACCTCTGCAATCAAGGTATTCAGCTTGGACAGCACCCACTTATCGGCGATTGTCAGCGTATCCATTGCAGGCAGCTCGTTCTTTGCATCCTCGCCTAAGTTCATAAGAACATAACGGCTGGCATTCCACAGCTTATTGGCAAAATTCCGCATGGCCTCGCAACGCTCCACATAGAAACGCATATCGTTGCCGGGCGCATTGCCTGTAACCATATTCATACGCAGGGCATCGCAGCCGTATTTTTCAATCATTTCCAGCGGGTCAATGCCGTTGCCGAGACTCTTGGACATTTTTCTGCCCTTATCGTCCCGCACCAGGCCGTGAATCAGCACTGTGTGGAAAGGCGTCTTGCCGGTGTGCTCACAGCCGGAGAAGATCATTCTGGCAACCCAGAAGAAGATAATATCATAACCGGTAACCAGCACATCAGTAGGATAGAAATAATCCAAGTCTTCCGTCTTTTCCGGCCAGCCCAGGGTCTCGAAGGGCCACAAGGCGGAGCTGAAGCAGGTATCCAGCACATCCGGGTCTCTTTCAATATTGGTACTGCCGCACTTTTCGCACTTGCAGGCATCCTGGCGGGAGACAGTAATATGACCCCACTCAGCGCAGGTCCAGGCAGGAATCTGATGACCCCACCAAAGCTGACGGGAAATACACCAGTCGCGAACATTTTCCATCCAGTTCAGGTAAGTCTTACTAAACCGCTCAGGTACGAACTTGGTCTCACCCTCTTTGACAACCCGCAGTGCTTCCTCTGCCAAGGGCTTCATCTTTACGAACCACTGGGCGGAGATAATCGGCTCCACATCATTGTGGCAGCGGTAACAGGTGCCTACATTGTGGGCATGATCCTCGATCTTTACCAAGTAACCCTGCGCCTCCAAATCGGCAACAATCGCCTTGCGAGCCTCGTAGCGGTCCATACCCTGGTATTTACCGCCGTAGCTGTTGACAACACCGTTATCATCCAGCACACGGATCACTTCCAGATTGTGCCGCAGACCTACCTCAAAGTCGTTGGGGTCATGGGCAGGGGTCATCTTTACGCAGCCGGTACCGAATTCCATTTCCGCATAATCGTCGGCAACCACAGGAATTTCCTTATTCACAAGGGGAAGAATCACATTTTTGCCCACAATGGCGGTATACCGCTCATCGTTGGGATTTACGCAAACACCGGTATCGCCCAGCATAGTCTCCGGACGGGTGGTGGCAATTACCACTTCACCGCTGCCATCTGCCAGCGGATAGCGAATATGCCACAAATGACCAGGCTTATCCACATACTCAACCTCAGCGTCAGACAGCGCTGTTACGCAGTGAGGACACCAGTTGATAATCCGGCTTCCCTTATAAATAAGACCCTTTTCGTACAGAGAAACAAACACCTCGCGGACAGCATTGGAGCAGCCCTCATCCATAGTAAATCTGGCTCTGTCCCAATCGCAGGAGGCGCCCAGCTTTTTCTGCTGCTCCACAATGCGGTTGCCATACTTATGCTTCCAGTCCCAAACCCGTTCGAGGAACTTCTCACGGCCCAAATCATAACGGGTCAGGCCCTCTTTCCGCAGCTCTTCCTCCACCTTAATCTGGGTGGCAATGCCGGCGTGGTCAACACCGGGAAGCCAAAGGGCATTATAGCCCTGCATTCTCTTAAACCGAATCAAGGTATCCTGCAAGGTGGCGTCCATTGCGTGGCCCATATGAAGCTGACCGGTAACGTTGGGAGGGGGCATTACGATGGTAAACGGCTTGGCATCTTTGGGCTTATTGGGCTTGAAATGGCCATTTTCCTCCCACATTTTATAGATTTCAGTTTCTACCTGCTGGGGTTCATATACCTTGGGCAATTCTCTTCTCATAGTAAAACTCTCCTTAACAAAAAACGCCCTGAACCAAAAGGCTCAGGGCGAAAAAATTTCCGTGGTACCACCTGAATTTCCGCAAATCGCGGACACTCACTCGCTGTAACGGGCATACCCGCGCTCCCCTACCAAAACTTCAAGGAGCAAGCTCCGGGACGACAATCGGCTATTTTCTGCATATGCTCACACCAAACGCATACTCTCTGAGGCAGAAGGCAAAGCCGAACCTTCCCATCAACGCATTTCAATATCCAGTTAAAAATACCATAGTTTCGCCAAATTGTCAACTATTGTTATCTGCTTCTTCTGCGGTTTCTTCTGCTTCTGCGTCTTTGATTGCGAAGCCTTGCAATCCGCACTGCGCGTATCAGCGACAGCACAACAAATCCGAGAAGCACGATGATAACGCCAGCACCAAGAACATACAACAAAATAGTGAAAAAGCCACCGCCACTGTTATCTGTTGTATTTCCGCCGAATTGCTCAGCATTGGCAACCACACTGTTCATAGCATACAGCTCTGTCTGCGCGATACATACTGTTCCGCACCAGACCTGCAAGGTTGAAATTCGCTGTCCTTTTTCAATGGGCAGGGACAGCTGTTCCTCATCGACATACCTGTATGACAACTCCTGCGCTCCCGCATTGGCCGGAATCACAGAACAGGCATCTTCATAGCTGCCCACAGAAATATCGCTGCTGCCGCCTGCTACGGTGTTCTGTAACACAATCTGATTTTTATGGATAATTTGCGCCGTTTTGTACCCGTCAAAACCCATATCCAGCAGTTGGGTTGTTTCCTTAAAACCGCCATAAACCTTAATGGTATAGCCGTCTTCCTCATATACAGACTCGGAGCCAATAACCACACTGATCAGCTCCATATCCCCCACCTGCGACACAGATGCTACGCTGCGGCTTCTATCGTTGGCAACCGCTGTCCGGCTGCCGGTTACCCGTTCATCAAAGTAGTTTATATCCTTATCATTGTTCATCAAATAGTTCTGCGAGGAAAGATGACGGGATTCGGATTTATTGGTCTGCTCAACGGTATAACGGATTGCACCGAAAACCTCACGAAAAGTTTCATTTTCCAGTGCCTTTTTCAGAATCTTTGCCACATCTCTTGCAGTTGTAACCTGTTCACCGTGGTGCAGACCATGGACATTGACAAAATGCGTCCCGGTACAACCAAGGCTTTCTGCATAACGGTTCATTTCCTCCACAAAAGCCTTTTGGCTACCCATCACGTGGTTGGCAAGCACAACAGCGGCATCATTGCCGGAGCCCACCATCATACAGTAAAGCAAATCTTTTACCGTAACGACTTCGTCAACCTGCAATTCCACAACCACAGCATCGTTGGGCAGGGTTTTCAAAACCTCCTCCTGCACCGTTACCACATCTGTAAGATTGCCCTTTTCAATGGCAATGAGGGCCGTCAGAATTTTCAGCAGACTGGAGGGAGGAACGGAATTGTCCGCATTGTAAGAATACATCAAAGTATCTGTGTTTACTTCATAAAGGAATGCAGCAGTTGCATTGCTCACTGCCTGCTGGTTTCCCAATAAAGGTGCCATTGCGTCTATGGTATTGCAGCCACTGGTTACTGACATATCCGGCGCTGCATAATCAGCGGCAGCGGCGGGATTTTGGCATAGCAACACAAGCAGTATTAAACAAAATATGCCGATTTTTTTCATATTTTTACCTCTATATTTGATCACCGGACTTGTCCGGCGGCGCATTTATGTGTATAATAAGTATTAGTATTATAACAGCTTTTCAAAAACTAGTCAATGCAGGAGGAGCAGAGAATGAAGAAACAGCAGTGGATACTTGTGGGTATTACCGGTGTATTTCTGTGTCTGCTTGTGGGCATATTTATCGGCAGAAACCTGACCGGCGCCTACATTCCTGTTGACAAAGTCCTGCATTCACAGTCTACAAATCCCTCCGATGAGGCATATAATCCGGACGGCAAACTGGATATCAATACTGCCACAGTACAGCAGTTACAGCTCCTGCCGGGCATCGGAGAAAGCACAGCGCAAAATATTATTTTTTACCGTGAGGAAAACGGCAAATTCAAAACAATTGAAGATCTATTGAATATCAGTGGCATTGGCCCTGCAAAATTTGAAAAGATCAAGCCCTATATCAAAGCAAACCAGTAGCTGAGGTGATTATATGCGATTTATTTCCTGGAATGTGAACGGCATCCGAGCCTGCCTGCAAAAAGGCTTTATGGACTTCTTCCGCCATATAAATGCTGACTTTTTCTGCTTGCAGGAAACAAAATTGCAAGCAGGTCAAATTGACCTTGATATACCAGAGTATTATCAATTTTGGAACTATGCAGAGAAAAAAGGCTACTCCGGAACTGCGATATTTGCAAAAAACAAACCGCTATCCGCTACCAACGGAATCGGCATTACGGAACTGGACACCGAAGGCCGGGTAATTACTCTGGAATATGCAGACTTCTACCTGGTTACCTGCTACACCCCCAATGCCCAGCGGGGTCTTGCCCGCATTGATCATCGGTTGCGTTGGGAGGAGGCCTTTGCCGCATATGTACAAGAGCTGGACCAAAAGAAGCCTGTGATTATTTGCGGAGATTTGAATGTTGCCCATACGGAAATCGACCTGAAAAACCCCGCTTCCAACCGGGGTAATGCTGGTTTTTCAGACGAGGAGCGGAATTGCTTCACTGCGTTGCTTTCAAAAGGCTTTACCGATTCCTTCCGCTATCTGCATCCGGATACAACCGGCGCCTATACCTGGTGGAGCTATATGTTTAACGCCCGACAGAACAACGCCGGCTGGCGGATTGACTATTTCCTGGTATCCAACCGCATTGCAGATAGAATTTCGGCTACTCCGATCTATTCTGACATTCTTGGTTCTGATCACTGTCCTGTTGGTCTTGAAATTGATCTATAACAATCATCGGCTGCCCGTTTGTTACCTGCAAACGGGCAGTTTCCAATTTATCCAGATGGGGAAAAGGCTCTCCGGTAGCTACCGGCACAGGAACGCAGTTGCCAACCAAACAAAACGACAGCCTCTCCCCTTTTAAGTATTTCATTGGCACACGGGCGGTAAGCTTGAACAAGCCCCCTTCCGGCACACAGATTCCCAAGTCCCGGGATTCACTGCCGTCGCTGACCAAAATTCTGTGAATACCTTCATTCGCAGGCCTACAAGTGCAGATAATTTTGTAATACAGCCCTTCCTTAAACATTTCAGCTGTACCGACTTTGACTCGATCAAATAAAATATCATACAAAATACATACCCCCTTGCAGACAATTTATGCCACAAGAGGGTATTTCATTACCGATTGTCATTTAACCCGAAGCTGACAGCGATCGCATCATCCACCATCGCCATTTGCTGCTCACCCAGATGCCCCATATGCTCCCGCAAGCGGCGCTTGTCAATGGTCCGAATCTGCTCCAAAAGAATCACAGAATCCTTACTCAGTCCTACACTGCCACCTGCAATGTTAATATGGGTAGGCAGTCGTGCCTTCCCGGTTTGACTGGTGATTGCTGCTGCAATGACTGTGGGAGAGTGGCGGTTTCCGGTATCATTCTGAACAATCAGAACCGGACGGGTGCCACCCTGTTCGCTGCCAACAACCGGCGATAGATCCGCATAAAAGATATCGCCGCGCCTGACTGTGCTGTCCATGTGCTTCACACTCCGAAGAATCATTGCCGGCGCTACCAAATTTTCCATTATGTAACGCGGCTGATAGTATTCTCCCACGCACACAAGGAAATTATACGGTAACACTGGCAAAATATCCTATGCATAAGTGCTACACAAAGCTACAAAAACGCAAAATCCTCGACAGACAGCGTCAAAAACCTGCGTCCCTGCCAAAATATCTCTGCGGAAACGGGCACATCGCCCTGAATCCAAATATTTAATCGAAGCGCATCCTCCTCATAGCTATCATCAATGGATATCTGATATCCGTCGTCTCCGGTTGTACAGCCGTTTATATAACCGCCGGCGAGGGTTTTTATCAAAAGCCACGGCGCCGTAACCGGTGTTATCTGTCCGTCGGCAATGGTCTGAAAGGCCAAGACCTTATCATCAAAGGTAATCGCGCCTCCGCTGCTGCTAATCTTTCCGGTAATGCCTGCAATGGTCTCCGGTTCTGTTACGCAAAATATAAGATTTCCCTCTTGATCGGTCTTACAGTCCATAGAAAACTTGTATAATTTATCGCCGTAATCAGCATTTACAACCGTATGAAAACTGCAACCGGCGCTGTTGGATAGCTTACTGCGCATCGCAAGGGCTTTATTGACCGACTCTCCTGAATTTGCGCACCCGCAAAGCAGGCACAATACACACATAATCGCAGCTACTTTCAACCGCATTGGGTTCCCACCTTATTTCATTAGTCGTGGAAGAACCTGTAACATATCCGTCGGGAGCATACCGTACTGACCAATTTCTCCGGCGCAAATATCCCCTGCTTTTCCGTGAAGAAATGCCCCGCAAGCTGCGGAAAGCAGCGGTGAAACACCCTGTCCGAGAAGCGCTGTTATTATACCGGCAAGCACATCTCCGCTGCCACCAACAGCCATTCCAGGATTACCCGTTGGGTTCAAATAGGTATTTACGCCGTCAGTAATGACGGTACGGTGTCCTTTCAGCAAAACAATACTACCTGACGCTTCTGCAAAGGCCTCCGCTGATTGGACTCTGTCTTTGCCAAGCTCGCCACCGATACGCAAAAATTCGCCCTCGTGGGGTGTCAGTACGGTGGGACCTGTCCTGCCACGCAATACATCTATATGACCGGCAAGCACATTTATGCCATCGGCATCCAGTACAACAGGTCCGTTAAAAGCATTCAAAACCGCTGTAACAACAGAAAATGTTCCCTCACAGCATCCCATCCCCGGACCAATCAGCACCGCATCCATTCTGGGGAGCATTTCCAAAATTTTATTAACCGCCGCAGTGGAGAACATTCCGTTCTTATCAGACAATGGCAAAACCACCGGTTCTGTCAGCTTCACCGCCTCAATGGCGTAAATACTCTCCGGCACGCCTAAATACACCAAACCCGCGCCGCATCGCAAAGCTCCCAGCGCTGCCAGTGCCGCTGCGCCGGTATATCCCCGGCTGCCGCATAGCAGAAGTATTCTCCCGAAATCACCTTTATGGGCATCTATTTTTCGATCCGGTAAAATTTCTAAGACATCACCGTGATTCAATTCCTTCAATTTCATATTACCACCTCAACGGAATAATCGTACCACGGGTAAGTTTTTTCGTCAAGAACAGGAAATAACACTTGCTTTTTTGGTAAAAATATGCTAATATGCATTTCGATATGCAAAAGCGATGAATGGGTCGTCTTATGCTGGCAACGGGCACACAGAGAGAGCGGGATGGTGAGAACCGCTTGCACGCAGCATTGGGCCTTCCCCCAGGAGCTGCTGCCTGAAAAGTAAGTAGGGTCTGCCGGGTGATTCCGTTAAAAATCTATGGTGTGTTTGCACCGAAAGTGCGCCGTTGGCGAATTGCGGGTGGTACCGCGGAGGAAAGTCCTTCGTCCCCATTAGGGATGATGGACTTATTTTTTATCAATTACCTGTAAATTCAGGAAGGAGAAAACAATATGAAGGAACAGTTGGAGCAATTAAAAGTGCAGGCGCTTGCTGCATTGCAGGAAGCTGCTACCCCTGCTGCGCTGGAAGAGCTGCGTGTCCGCTATTTGGGCAAAAAGGGCGAAATCACCGCTGTGCTGAAACAGATGGGCAAGCTGTCTGCTGAGGAGCGGCCCATTATGGGGCAGCTGGCCAACAGTGTTCGTGCTGAGGTTGAAGAACAGCTGGAATTACGCAAAACTGAAATCAACAGCGCTGTACTAGAACAAAGATTAGCCGGTGAAGCGCTGGATGTTACCATTCCCGGCACACCGGTGCAGTTGGGACACGAGCATCCTATGAACCAGGTCTTGCAGGAGATTAAGGATATTTTTGTGGGCCTGGGTTATCAGATAGTGGACGGACCGGAAATTGAGCTTGCCGATTATAACTTCACCCGTTTGAATATCGAAGAGGGACACCCCTCCCGGGACAGAAGCGACACCTTCTATTTTACTGACGACGATTCTATCCTGCTGCGTACCCAGACCAGTCCTATGCAGATTCGGGTTATGGAGAACGCCAAGCCTCCTATCTGCATTTTGGCGCCTGGTCGCGTATACCGCAAGGATGAAGCTGATGCCACCCACTCCCCTATGTTCCATCAGATTGAAGGCCTGGTAGTGGACGAAAACATCACTATGGGCGATTTGAAGGGCGCATTGGTTACCCTTATGAAGCGCATCTACGGTCAGGATGCCATTATGCGTTTCCGTCCCCACCACTTCCCCTTCACAGAACCCAGCTGCGAAATGGATATGCAGTGCCACAAGTGCCACGGCACCGGCGAAGTGGACGGTCAGGTCTGCTCTACCTGCCACGGCGAAGGCTGGATTGAACTGCTGGGCGCCGGTATGGTGCATCCGGAAGTCCTCCGCAACTGCGGTATTGACCCTGAGAAATACTCCGGTTTTGCCTTTGGCATGGGCTTGGAGCGTATGGCTATGGGTCGCCTGCGAATCAATGACCTGCGACTGATTTTTGACAACGATGTCAGATTCCTGAATCAATTCTAAGGAGGTACAGACAATGAAACTAAACAGAAAATGGCTGCACGAAGAATTTGTGGACTTGTCCTCCGTGTCTGACAAGGAATTTGTGGATAAACTGACCATCTTCGGACAAAAGGTTGAGACTTACGAGCGGATGGATGCGGAGATTAAAAATGTTGTGGTTGGCAAGGTTGTGTCCATTGTCCGCCACGAAAATTCCGACCATATGTGGGTCTGTCAAGTGGATATCGGCGCAGATGCGCCTGTGCAGATTGTTACCGGTGCGCAAAATGTTCACGAGGGCGATTTGGTGCCTGCAGCGCTGCACAATTCTTATCTGCCCGGCGGCGTTCACATCACAAAAGGCAAGCTCCGGGGCGAGGTTTCCAACGGTATGCTCTGCTCCTATCTGGAACTGGGTCTGACGCAAAACGATCTGCCCGGTGCGTATGAGGACGGTATCTGGATTCTCAACGATGAGGACTGCAAGCCCGGCGATGATATCAATAAGGTTATCGGAAACGACGATACGGTTGTGGATTTCGAGATTACCAACAACCGGCCTGACTGCTACTGCATTATCGGTCTTGCCCGTGAGGCAGCTGCGGCATTCGGTCTGCCTATGAAGCACCACGATCCGGTGGTAAAGGGCAGCAACGCCGGCTCTATGTACGAAAAGCTGGATGTGGAAGTGCCTGCATCCAATCTGTGCAACCGGTATTCCAGCCGTATGGTTACCAATGTAAAAATCGGTCCTTCTCCTAAGTGGCTGCGGCAGCGTCTGCGCGCCAACGGCATCCGGCCTATCAATAACATTGTGGACATCACCAACTATGTGATGCTGGAATACGGTCAGCCTATGCACGCCTTTGACTACCGCTACGTGGGCGACGGCAAAATCATCGTCCGGGAAGCAGAAGCTGGCGAGACCATCACCACGCTCGATGGCAATGTGCGGGCGCTGAAACCCGGTATGCTGGTGATTGCCGATGAAAATAAGCCCATCGGTCTTGCCGGTATTATGGGCGGTGAAAACTCTGAAATTTCTAATGATACCACCACAGTGGTCTTCGAATCTGCAAACTTCAATGGCACATCCATCCGCCAGACTGCATTGGCTCTCGGTATGCGTACCGAATCCTCCGGTAAATTCGAGAAGAATCTTGACCCCATGCTGACAGTCCCTGCTGTACAGAGAGCCTGTGAGCTGGTTGAGCTACTGGCCTGCGGTGATGTAATGGACGGCATCATTGACATCATCAACTATGTACCCGCACCCAAAACCATTCCTTTGGAAGTGGATAAGATCAACCGCCTGCTGGGTACAGAAATCTCCCGTGAGGATATGGTGATGTATCTGAACCGGTTGGAAATCCCCGTGGAAGGCGATGATATTCTCGTTCCCTCCTGGCGTCCCGACCTGAACTTGATGGCAGACATTGCAGAAGAAGTGGGCCGTTCTTTCGGTTACAATGAAATTCCCACCACAGAGTTCAAAAATGCCACACAGGGTGGCTACACCCAGGCAATGGAGATGGAATCTGCCTGCGGTCAGCTGTGCCGCGCGCTGGGATACAGTGAGATTATCACCTATTCCTTCGTCTCCCCTGCTATCTTTGACCAGATTCGTCTGCCTAAGGACAGCCCGCTGCGCAACACTCTCCGGATTCAGAATCCCCTGGGTGAGGATACCTCCATTATGCGCACCACTGCCCTGCCCTCTATGCTGGATATCCTGTCCCGCAATAACGCCTATCACAACAAATCTGCTAAGCTCTACGAGCTGGCAAAGATTTATTTGCCTGTGGACGGTGAGATTCTGCCCCGGGAACCCAAGATTCTGATGCTTGGAACCTATGGTGCCAACGAAGACTTCTTCACACTCAAAGGCGAACTGGAAGCAATCTTTACCGGTCTTCGTATGCCCAAGGCAAGCTATGAAGCCGAAAAGAACAACCCCACCTATCATCCCGGTCGCTGCGCTAAGGTTGCAATTAGCGGCGTAGAGGTTGGCTATATCGGCCAAATTCACCCCTTGGTTGCCAAGAACTACGGTATAGATAGCGAAGTTTACTGCACTGAGATCAATTTCACCGCACTTCTGTCCCTGCGCAAGCCGGAGTCCACCTATACCCCGCTGCCCAAATACCCCTCCGTTTCCCGAGACTTGGCTGTGGTATGCGATGAAGCGCTCACCGTTGCCCAGGTGGAAGCCGTTATTGAGAAGGCTGCCGGAAAACTGCTGCGGAGCATTCGTCTGTTTGATATTTACCGCGGCACAGGTATCCCCGAGGGCAAGAAGAGTATGGCATTCTCCCTGGAACTGCGTGCTGATGACCGGACACTGACAGATACCGACTCTGAGCAGGTGGTTTCCAAGGTTTTGACCGCTCTTGACGCCACTCTGGGAGCAACATTGCGGTAAAATTTACTGATTTTTCCCTGTAAAGACTTTACAGAACGGAAAAATTGGGCTATAATACCTGTATTATTCGGAAGGAGGTCAAACACAATGGACAATAACCAAAGAACCATAAAATTTACAGTTCCCGTAGACGAAAAGGAAAATATGCAGACAATACTCCGGAGTGTCTTTGACGCTCTGAATGAAAAGGGTTATAACCCCATCAATCAGATTGTAGGCTATTTGCTCACAGAGGACCCCACCTACATCACCAACTATAACAACGCCCGCAGCAAAATCTGCAAGATTGACCGGGACGAATTGATGCAGGAGCTGGTTCGCCGCTATCTGTTTGAGAAAATCTGATTCTAACAGGAGGGCGCTATGTCCGAGGTATTAACTTACAAGGGCCATCCGCTGATGCGGAAGGACAATTTAATTTACTACGGCTCTATGGCAGACAGCCATATCGTAATGCTCCAAATCCTTGAAACCAACAAGGTCAACGATGTGGAAATTGCCACCCGTGTTTCTGTTCAGCTACAGCTGACAGATCCTGCGGCAAAAAGCCGCGACCGTGTGGTGAAAAAGAGCGAAAAAGCCGGTCTGTACACTGCGCTTGATGTAGGCTGCGTCTGGCTGCAAAGAGCATTGGCAGGAAAGTAAACCACCCACAAAAAATGCACCGTCTCACAATGAAGTGAACCCCAAAGTTTAGACAAATTTTTATATTAACTTGCTTGTGAATGAGTTCGGTATTGTACCGGACTCATTCCTTTTAATTTTAGAGATATTCTCTCGTTGTTGTAATAATAGATGTAATCATCCAAAGCTT
>JAZRBN010000051.1:0-8653 GCA_045635105.1 Faecousia sp.
TGATGGCCATGGCCGCCATCAAGGCGTTGCACAATGCCGGCCGCCGGGTGCCGGAGGATTGTTCCGTCATCTCCATCGACGGCATCGAGATGACCCGTTACATCGTTCCCACCCTCACCAGTTTGGTCCAGCCGGGCCAAGAAATGGGCACCCGTGCGGTGAACCTCTTAGTGAACGTGCTGGAGGGGCAGGGATCCCACCGCCACCTCAGTCTCACCACCACCCTGCGGGAGGGCGAGACCGTGGCGGCCCCTAAATCTTGATTTTCGCATCCCTCGGGATGTGGAAATATATTATTGAACTATCGCACGAGAGTGCGATAAAAATGTGAAGGAGGACTACCCCTATGAAAAAAGCGCTTTCCCTGTTGATCGTCGCCATCTTGTGCATCGGCATGCTGGCCGGCTGCGGTGCCAAAGAGAGCGAGAAAGGCTCTGTCTATTGGCTGAACTTCAAGCCCGAGTCTGACGAGGCTCTGCAAGAGATCGCCAAGATGTATACCGACGAGACCGGTGTTCCCGTTAAGGTGGTTACCGCTGCTTCCGGTACTTACAACGAGACTCTGACCGCTCAGATGGATAAGTCCGACGCTCCCACTCTGTTTGTTGTGGGTAACGCCGCTGCCGTTGAGACCTGGGGCGACTACTGCCTGGATCTGACCGATACCGACATCGTCAAGGAACTGTCCACCGACGATTACAAGCTGTATGACAAAGACGGCAAGCTCTGCTCCATCGGCTACTGCTACGAGTGCTACGGCATCATCGTTAACAAGAAGCTGCTGGTTGAGGCTGGCTACGCAGAAGACTACATTGTTGACTTCAAGACTTTGAAGGAAGTTGCTGAGGACGTTCACGGCCGCGCTGCTGACCTGGGCTTCGACGCATTCTCCTCTGCCGGTATGGACGGCTCTTCCAGCTGGCGCTTCACCGGCCACCTGATCAACCTGGACTACTACTATGAGTCCGTGGATGATCCCGATGCATGGAAGGAATGCCCCCCCAGCATCAAGGGCACCTATATGGACAACTATAAGGCTCTGTACGACCTGATGGTTATCAACTCCGCTACCGACCGGGCTGAGCTGGCCAATGGCGGCTTCGACGCTGCTGCTGAGTTTGCAGACGGCAAGGCTCTGTTCTACTTCAACGGTAACTGGGAGTGGTCCGGTCTGTCCGAAAAGGGCATGAAGGCTGAGGACCTGTCCATGATTCCTTACTACTGCGGCGTGGAAGGCGAAGAGAAGGCCGGTCTGAACTGCGGTACTGAGAACTACTGGGCTGTGAACGCCGAGGCTTCCGAGGAAGACATCGCTGCTACTTTGGCATTTATGAAGTGGCTGGTTACCGATCCCGAGGCTTCTGAAAAGGCTGTTGCTACCTTCGGCGTTATGCCCTATAAGAGCGCTGCTGAGTCCACCAATCCCTTCCTGGCTCAGGCAAGTGCTTACATGGCAGACGGCTGCTACAATATGTGGTGGGCCACCAACTACCAGCCCAATGTTGACGCATACCGCGCCACCATCGTTTCCGCTCTGAACGCTTACAACGCCGATCCCACCGATGCCAACTGGGCTACCGTTGTTACTGCATTCGTAGACGGCTGGGCTACTCAGTACCAGGCTGCCAACGGCTAATCTGATCTGAATCACCCTCTATACGCAGCGGGGCGAGCATACGCTCGCCCCGTTTTTCAATACCACGGGGGACACCGCATGAGGTATTCCCTGCGCCTTATATACTGTCTTTGGGAGTCGATATCAATGAAATACAAAAGAAGCAATGCGGCGGTGAGCAGTGGCATCATCCGCAGACCCATCCAGCGGTGCGCGCCCATCTTCCTGCTGCCGGTGGTGGCGTCTTTCGGCATCGGCTTTGTGTGGCCGTTCCTGCAAGGACTGTTCCTCTCCTTTACCAAATTCAAGACCACCAGCAAATGGACCTGGGTTGGTATCGAAAACTATCTGAAAGCCTTTGCCGACGAGAGCTTCCGTTATTCCTTTGGCTATACTGCGTTGTATGCTGTGGTTTCCCTGGTGCTGATCAATGTGCTTGCCTTTGCGGTGGCATATGCCTTGACCCAGAAAATTAAGGGCGCAAACCTGTTCCGCACGGTGTTCTTTATGCCCAATCTGATTGGCGGCATCGTGCTGGGCTATATTTGGAGTATGATTTTTGACGGCCTGCTGGCTGCCTATAAAACCTCTATTCTCACCAATTCCACCTGGGGCTTTTGGGGTCTGATCATTCTTATGTGCTGGCAGCAGATCGGCTATATGATGATTATTTATATTGCCGGCTTGCAGGCAGTGCCGGAGGATATGCTGGAAGCGGCGCGCATCGACGGCGCCAGCGGCTGGCAGACGCTGATGCGGGTTACCATTCCCAATGTGATGCCGTCCATCACCATCTGCACCTTCCTGTCCTTAACCAACGGCTTCAAGCTTTTCGATCAGAACCTGGCGCTGACCGGGGGTCTTCCCTATATCATTAACCCCGACGGCAGCTCCGTTCACACCACGGAAATGCTGGCGCTGAACATTTACAATACCTTCTACGGCCAGAATGTGAACGCCCGGGGCGTTGCCCAGGCAAAGGCGGTTTTGTTCTTCATTCTGGTGGCGGGAATCGGCTTGCTGCAACTGCGGGGCACCCGCAATAAGGAGGAGGCTGCATAATGAAACTGACTGATTTTCAAAAGGTGCGTCTGGGCAAAGCCTTGCTGACCGCGCTGTTTATTCTCATTAGTCTTGCCTATGTGTTCCCGGTGCTGATGGTGGTGGTGAACTCCTTCAAGGGCAACACCTTTGTCAAAACCGAGACCTTTAAGTTCCCCACGGCGGAAAGCTTTGTGGGTTGGGAGAACTTCATTAAGGGTATGACCTTCGGCGGCTACCCTTTCTGGAAGTCTGTGTGTTACAGCGTGGTGATTACCGTGCTGTCCACCGGTCTGATCCTGCTGTTTACCGCTATGGCAGCGTGGTATATCACCCGGGTGGATTCCCCCTTGTGCCGGGCCATTTACTACCTGTGCGTGTTCTCTATGGTAGTGCCCTTCCAGATGGTGATGTTCACCCTGTCCAAAACAGCGGACACGCTGAAACTGAACACCCCCTGGACCATTCCGGTGATTTACCTGGGCTTTGGCGCGGGACTGGCTGTGTTTATGTTTGTGGGCTTTGTCAAGAGTATTCCTCTGGAAATTGAGGAAGCGGCATCTGTGGACGGTTGCAGCCCCCTGCGCACCTATTTCAGCGTGGTGCTGCCGATGATGAAGCCGACAATGATTTCCGTGGGTATTCTGGAACTGATGTGGGTGTGGAATGACTATCTGCTGCCCTACCTGGTGCTGGATATTACCGAGTTCAGAACCCTTCCCATTCACATTCAGTATTTGAAGGGCAGCTACGGCACAGTGGATTTGGGCGCGACTATGGCGCTGATTCTGCTGAGCATCATCCCTGTGATTGTGTTCTACCTGACCTGTCAGAAGCACATTATCAAGGGCGTGGCAGCCGGCGCTGTGAAGGGATAAGTATGTCAAATTTTGCAGAAAGGAGGTGCTCCTATGACCATCAAGGATTTGGCTGAAAAAACCGGATACAGTGTCGCCACCGTTTCCCGGGTGCTGAACAACCACCCCAATGTCAGCGAAAAAACCCGCCGGGCGATCCGGCAGGCGGTGGAGGAGAGCGGCTTTCAGATCAATGTGAATGCCCAGCAGTTGAAGCAGCATGCCACTTCTGTTCTGGTGGTTGTAAAGGGCACCTCCAATGAGCTTTTCAGTGAAATGGTGGAAACCATCCAAAAGCTCATTGCCAAGACTGAGTATCCGCTGTATGTGGACTATATGGACGAGGACAGCAACGAGGTCCACCGGGCAATTCAGCTCTGCCGGGAGAAAAAACCCCTGGGCATCCTGTTTTTAGGGGGCAACAGCCAAAATTTTGCCAGGGATTTTGATAAAATTCAGATTCCCTGCGTGCTGGTATCCAACGATGCCTCCCAGCTTTCCTTTGAGAATCTGTCCAGCGTCTGCACCGATGACCGGCAGGCGGCCCGCTGCGCTATGGATTCGCTGATTGCCCTGGGACATCGGCAGTTTGTGATTGTGGGTGGCGACCGGGAAATTTCCGATACCAGCCGGTTGCGCTACGAGGGCTGTATGCAGTCCTTCCAAAAGCACGGAATCCGGTTCGATGAGGAGCTGGACTATCAAGGGGTGCGGTTTTCCTACCAGGATGGCTATAAGGCCACCCAGCAGCTGATTGCCAGCGGCAGAACCTTTACGGCGTTGTTTGCCGAGGCGGATGTGATGGCCATTGGCGCGATCCGGGCGCTGCATAATAACGGTCTGCGGGTGCCCCAGGATGTGTCGGTGATGGGCTTTGACGGCCTGCCTTTGGGGTCATTTATGGTGCCCCAGCTGTCTACGGTTTCCCAGTCTGCCCAGGCAATGGCAAAACGCAGCGTAGAAATTTTGGTGGACCGGATTGAAAACGGCGGTGTTCCCTGCCACGAGTTCGTGAACTACTCCTTGCAGCAGCGGGAGAGTACACGCCGTATTGATGAGTAAGGAGTTTTTTATGCGCAAAAGCGGTATCTTAATGCACATTACATCCTTGCCCAATGCCTATGGAATCGGCACGGTGGGCAAATGCGCATACGATTTTATAGATTTTTTAAGCCGCGCGGGACAGGCCTATTGGCAGATTCTGCCCCTGTCGCCCACAGGCTACGGGGATTCTCCCTACCAGGCCTTTTCTACCTTTGCCGGCAATCACTATCTGATTGATTTGGATTTGCTGATTGCAGAGGGGCTGCTTGAACAGGCGGAAGTGGATTCTGTCTGCTGGGGCAGCGACGAAGGGCGCGTGGACTACGGCGCTATGTATGACAATCGGCTGAAATTGCTGCACAGGGCTTATGAGCGGTTCTGCCCCAATGCGGAATTCCACCGGTTTGTCAGCGAGAATGCAGAGTGGCTGGAAGACTACGGCCTGTTTATGGCGCTGAAAGAGAAATTCAGCGGCAAGGACTGGCAAAGCTGGACGCTGAGCCTTATGATGCGCCTGCCGGACATTATGGAGAGCTACCGCAAGGCGTTGCAGGACACCATCGGCTTCCACAATTTCCTGCAATTTACCTTCTTCCGCCAGTGGAGCGCCCTGCGCAGCTATGCCGCGGAAAAGGGTATCCGGATCATTGGCGATGTGCCTATTTATGTGCCGCTGGATTCGGCGGATGTGTGGGCAAATCCCCAGCTGTTCCAGCTGGATGGCGGCTGCCGGCCCACGGCGGTTGCCGGCGTTCCCCCCGATTCCTTTACTGCCGACGGCCAGCTTTGGGGCAATCCCCTGTATGACTGGGAGAAGATGAAGGCTACCGGCTATGTCTGGTGGATTCGCAGACTAAAAGCGGCAGCGAAAATGTATGATGTGGTGCGGCTGGACCATTTTCGTGGCTTTGAAAGCTACTGGGCAGTGCCTGCCGGTGATAAAACCGCCGTAAACGGCGTGTGGCAGAAAGGCCCTGGCTTGGACTTTATCCGGGCCATTCAGACGGCGCTGCCGGATTTGGATTTCATCGCGGAGGATTTGGGCTATGTAACATCCGAAGTTCGCCGGTTGCAGGAGGACTCCGGCTACCCCGGTATGAAGGTGATGCAGTTCGCCTTTGATTCCCGGGAAGAATCCGACTACCTGCCCCATACCTACCCGGTCAATTCCGTGTGCTACTCCGGCACACACGATAATTATACCCTTGCCCAGTGGTTTACAGAAACGGCGGCGGAGGATATTGCCTTTGCCAAGGCCTACCTGGGACTGAACGAGGAGGAGGGGTTTGTGCAGGGTGTGATTCGGGGCTGTATGGGTTCTGTCAGCAAGCTGTGCATCGTGCAGATGCAGGATTATCTGGAACTGGGCGGCTTTGCCCGTATGAATTTCCCCGGCACGCTGTCGCAAAACAACTGGACCTGGCGGGCGCAGAAGGGCTTCATCACAGAAGAATTGACCCGGCGCATTTATGCCACCACCCGCCGCTACGGAAGATTATAAAATAAAAGAGAGGCTGTCGCAAGACAGCCTCTCTTTGTTATTGTATCATATCGATCAGATCCCCCAGGGCGGTTTCAAATTTCGCGCCGTACCAGTGGGCAGGATCGTCCTGGGTGTTTGCAATACATTTTACGGTGTAGTCTGCGGCAATTTTTGCGGCTTCAAACACGCTCTTGTCGTTCATTAACGCCCCGGTGAATGCGGATGCGTACACATCGCCGGTGCCGTGGCAGCCCTTTGCGATCTTTTCGTGCTCGTAGTATGCAAGCGTTCCGTTTTCGTAAACTGCCACGCCGGTCTTCCCCGGGGCATAGCTGACGCCGGTGAGCACCACGGTTTTTGCCCCCAGGGTCAGGAGCTTATCCAGCAGCTGCTGAATGTATGCCTCGTCGTAGGTTTCCTTGTATGCCACATTCGCCAGGAAACAGGCCTCCGTGATGTTGGGAATTAAAATATCGGCGCACCCGCACAGCACCCGCATAGCGCTCACATATTCCATATCAAAGGCGGGATAGAGCTTTCCGTTGTCCGCCATGGCAGGATCAATGATACGGACACAGTCATCTGTACCCATGGTCTGCAAAATGTCTTTCACATAGTCAATCTGCTTGGTGCTGCCAAGATAGCCGGTGTAGATGGCGCTGAACCGGATGTTTTCCTTTTGCCAGTGCTTTTGAATCTCCGGCATATCGTCGGTTAAATCCCGGAAGGTAAAACCGCTGAAACCTGCTGTGTGAGTAGAGAGAATGGCAGAGGGCAGGATGCAGGTTTCCATACCGCAGGCGGAAAGAATGGGCAGGGCAACCGTCAAAGAACATTGACCCACGCAGGAAATGTCCTGAATGGTGAGAATTTTTTTGTAAGACATTTTTCTGTACTCCTTGTTATTTTGGTAAAAATAGTCTATACTATAACTGACCATATAAAAATAGTCAGAACAGGAGAAATATATATAACCAGATGAAGTACAAAGTGGATAAAAGCATACGCCCGGCGTATCTGCAAATCTATAACCAAATCAAGGAAGACATCATCACCGGTGTGTTGGCGCACAATACCAAGCTGCCCTCCAAGCGGCTGCTTGCCGATGAGACCCAGACCAGCACGGTTACGGTGGAACACGCCTATGCCCTGCTTGCCGACGAAGGCTATATTGAAGCCAGGCAGCGCAGCGGCTACTTTGTGATTTTTCAAAAATCCGATGGTTTTTCCGCTACCGGGCCGGCAGCTGCCCAGCCCCTTTCCCACAAAGTCCATACCCATAGCTACCCGGATTTTCCCTTCTCTGTGCTGAGCAAAACCATGCGCAATGTGCTGGCAGTCCACGGCGAGGACATCTTGGAGCGGTCTCCCGGCGAAGGCTGTGTGGAGCTGCGGGAAGCCCTTGTCCGGTATCTGGCCAGAAACCGGGGAATCACCATCACTCCGGAGCAGCTGGTCATCGGCTCCGGGGCGGAATATTTGTACGGTCTTATCATCCAGTTGCTGGGCCGTGGTATGATTTATGGCATTGAAGACCCGTCCTATAAGAAGATTGCGCAGGTGTATGGCACGGCACAGGTGCCGTTGGAGCATTTGCCCTTATCCCACGACGGCATCGACAGCGCCGCCCTTACTCATACGAAAGCCAATGTGCTGCACACCACGCCGTACAGAAGCTTTCCCAGCGGCGTAACCGCCTCTGCCTCCAAGCGCCACGAATATATCCGGTGGGTGGAGCAGGGAAACCGGTACATTATCGAGGATGACTTTGAATCAGAGTTTTCCGTATCCACCAAGCCGGAGGATACGCTGTTTTCCCTGTCAGAGAATGTGATTTATATGAACACCTTCTCCAAGACCATTTCTCCGGCGCTGCGGATCGGCTATATGGTGCTGCCCCAAAATTTGGCTGCTTTGTTTAAGGAACGGCTGGGCTTTTATTCCTGCACAGTGCCCACTTTCGAGCAGCTTGTGATTGCTGCGCTGTTGGATAGCGGCGATTTTGAGCGCCATATCAACCGGGTCAGAAGAAAGCTCCGAAAGGCAATGCAAAGCGCGGATGAGTATAGGGGCGATCAATGATCGCCCCTACTTTAATAAACTTTTGAATTTTGCCTCTAAAAAGAAACGATAATCAGGCTGCTCAGAAGCTTGCGCGTATTCCTTTCCAATCGTCTCTTTTATCCAATGCATCATTTTGTCTGAAAGCGCGTGATAACGCAGTATTCTCACCAGGCCTTGCTTTTCCGCGTCTAATATTGCCTCATAGGCATCTGCAATGTATTCGCAGCCGGTAACCGCAACGGGTTTTTCGGATGTTACCGCATCCGAAATTTGGGTTTGAAATCCGCTGTCTTCAACCGTTTCTGCAAAATAAATGTATCCGCTAACGCCTTTGTAGGTATCAAAGAGGGCATTGGGATAATATTCCTCAATTCGTTGTATGCCATCTTTGTCAAAGCCATAGGCCGCCCATTTCTGCCAGATGCCCGTATGTTCAAAGCCCTGCTCGGTGCAATATTTTTCGATGGCATTGCTCAAATAAACCAGTACATTCTCCCGTTTTTTAGAAAAGTATATTAACGGGATTTTATGATTGGAAATGCGCGGCTC
>JAZRBN010000052.1:0-14846 GCA_045635105.1 Faecousia sp.
TACTAATTTCAGAGCAGTTATTTACTACCTGGGTGATCAGACTGTATCTGATCCTACCAATGAGTCTGAACTGAAGGCTATCTCTACGGGTGAGACTGTATGGGGTATGAGTGAGATTAATAAGACACAGTTGACCGAGTCCGGCAATTATGTGATCTTACTGAAGTATAACCTTCAGGGTAAGGATCTTAGAACTGTTATTCTGCAGGTAGTTATCTGACTAAATTTGAATTCTAAAACCGGAAAACAACGGCTTGCCATTGGGTAACACTCCATAAGGAAGTAATGCCTGAAAAAGCGCATATGTTCCAGCCATTCGGCGTTAAAAATGCTCGAAATACACTGAGTATTTCTGCGCTTTTTGCCTTGACTGGCAGAAACACCTGCTCTTTTCAGGTGCTAAGCAGTTTTGAAGTGGCAACTTTTTCGATGAACAAATAATAAAATCTCCGGAATG
The DNA here is from genome assembly GCA_045635105.1 of Faecousia sp. GTDB lineage: Bacteria > Bacillota > Clostridia > Oscillospirales > Oscillospiraceae > Faecousia. Next base: position 458 of record JAZRBN010000052.1, read on the forward strand.
CTGACGCATTTCGGAGATTTTTTATGCGGTTAAGCGGAAAAGGGGGCGTTCAAAACCAATACTTCCTTACGGAGCGTTGCCCTTTGGTAGGTCGTTGTTTTTTGCAGGAAAATGCACCGCTAATTTTTTGCAGATTGATTATGTTCCGACGTATTGCCAAGACAATATCTTCGATTGCCTTTGCTTGCGGATATTTGCGTTTTGACAAAAAGCCCCCCTGTGTAGAATAATAACTACACAGGGGGGGCTTTTTGTCTATTGCTTAGCTTTTTCGGTTTAGTGCATTTTAGTGGTACCTCTTTGCTTAAAGGGTTGCTTTTTTGGCAAGTAGTGCGGTAATAACCAATGGATAATGGGATTGGAGGGGGAAATTATGATATTCACGAAAGAAAATCTTAGGATATTGTAAAGTTAAATAAGCTCTTTAATTTTACGTAATATTTTATGGGAATTACACTTTCTTCCAAATTGCTTTGCAAAATTTAGACAGTTATCAATGCGTTTAATATAGATCTTTTCAATGACATATATTCTAAATAATTCTATAAGAGTGCAAATAACAAACACAATTATAATTTGCAAAAGCGTATATATTATGAGAAAAGAGCTGTTATTATAGGCTTGATTCTTGAATAGTGTTTTCCATAAAAAATAGCGGATATACATATTTTCATGAATAAGATAAACACCAAAAGTTGCAGAGGATATTACGTTTATAATAGGTTTATAGCTGATTTTAAGATTTAAAAAACCCAAAAAAAGTAATACCGAAACAAGAAATACAGGTAATTTTTGCATATCATAAAAATAAGTAGCGTGGTTTGAAAAAAAAGAAAATTTTGTTCCTAAAATATCAAAAATAACAGCGGAGAGATAGGTAAGTAGTATTAATATTCCGGTATAGATAAAACATAATTTACTTTTATATTTGCTGATATTTAAATGAAGACGTAGATAGCCAGACAATGCATATAAAAAAACAAACCAAAGCAGAGGGTTTGATTGCATATTTTGAGAAATAAAAGTAGGAAGTATACACCAAAGGATTGTCAACAATAGTAAAGTTTTAAGGTAAGCTTTTTGACTTAATGAATTGAAAAACTGATTAATGAAAGGTGACAATATGTATAGTATAAAGTATGTACTGGCAAACCACCAGGCTGAAAAACTAATTGGTAAAAAGCTTTTAAGGAGATCATTTATGCCAAAACTTTGGTGCAATAGCATTAAATTGATCAAAAAGAAGAATGCTGAATAAGTGAAAATTTGTAGCCACAGCCGGATCACTTTGTTTCCTTTAATAGAAGAGGTAGTTATGCCAAAATAGCCGGAAATTAAGACGAAAATATTTACTCCAATTTTGCCGCCCATTTGAATGAATTGTATCCACAGTCTGTTTGCTGTAATTGAATCACTTGAAAAAATGAATCCGCTGTGCACTGCTATGTGATGTGCCACAATCATAAACATAGCTATTATCCTAAGTAATTCAATATTTGATTGCCTTTGGTGTGCCGAGCGTATATATGTGTGGTCCATAAGTTACTTTCCTCCAATTTGTTTCTTCGGAGAGCTTCGTTTTTTGCAAATGCAAAACTTGAATGGTTGGTGTTATTTTTATAATAGCACACAAGCTTTGAAAAAGCAACATATTAAACAGTTGTTTGGATGACCGTGGATTTTATAAAACTATGTCGCGCTCACCCTTGAAATTTTAGAGGCACTGTGCTACAATAACAATGCATTAATATGCCCCTGGGGTTAGGGGAGAAGCGAGGCTTATATGGTTTACGAATACGAACACGGTATTCCCGATGATGCGCTGCGCCAGGCGCTGGCGAAATCTCTGGAAGGCCGGAATTTGAAAAAGGTTCTGATTCTGCCGCCGGATTTTACCAGAATGTACTCCGGTGCGGGCAAGATTACCGCGATTTACTACGAATTGCTGAAAGATACCTGCCAGGTGGACATTATGCCGGCGCTGGGTACCCACGTGCCTATGACCAAGGAAGAGTGGGTGGCGTTCTTCGGCGAGGGAGTCCCCTTTGACCGGATGCTGGTGCATAACTGGCGCACCGATGTGGTGAAGCTGGGCGAAGTACCGGCCTCTTTTGTGTCCCAGGTGTCCGAAGGACTGGTCAACGACAGCATTGATGTGGAAGTCAACCGCTGCATTATGGATCCTTCCTATGATTTGATTCTTTCCATCGGTCAGGTGGTGCCTCACGAAGTGGTTGGTATGGCCAATTACAGCAAGAATGTTTTCGTGGGCTGTGGCGGTTCTTCTATGATTAACTCCTCCCATATGCTGGGCGCTTTCTATGGTATGGAGCGGATTATGGGTAAGGATTTTTCCCCTGTCCGCCGGGTCTTTGACTATGCCGAGGAGAACTTCCTGTCCAAGGTTCCGCTGGTGTATGTGCTGACTACCACCACCAACAAGGGCGATGAGGTTACCATTCACGGCTTGTATATTGGCAGAGAACGGGAAAACTTCGAAGCTGCTGTGAAGAAGAGTCAGGAAATCAACCTGACCCATATGGACAAGCGCCTTCAAAAAGTGGTTGTGTATCTTGACCCCCGGGAGTTTAAGAGTACCTGGCTGGGCAATAAGTCTATTTACCGTACCCGTATGGCCATTGCTGACGGTGGTGAGCTGATTGTGCTGGCGCCTGCGGTGGGCCACTTCGGCGAGGACGAGGAGAATGACCGTTTGATTCGCAAGTATGGTTATGTGGGTCGGGAACAGGTGCTGAAACTGGTGGAGGAAAACGAGGATTTGAAGCAGAATTTGTCCGTTGCCGCCCACCTGATTCACGGCTCCTCCGACGGCCGTTTCAAGATCACCTACTGCGCCGGTAAGCTTACCGAGGACGAGGTCCGCGGCGCTGCCTTCAACTATATGCCCTATGAGGAGGCTGCTGCCAAGTACGACCCTGCTAAGCTGATTGACGGTTTCAATACCGTGGACGGCGAGGAGATTTTCTACATTTCCAATCCCGCTCTGGGTCTGTGGGTTTGCGACGATTAAGGAGCAAAATGGTGAAAAGAATTGATTTACACACCCATTCTCTGTGCAGCGACGGCGCGCAGACACCTGCCGATGTGGTAAAGACCGCTTATGATGCCGGCCTTTCTGCAATCGCATTGTCTGACCACGATTCTATCGCGGGCGTGCAGGAGGCTATGGATGCCGGTAAGGCGCTGGGCGTTGAGGTGATTCCCGCGGTGGAGCTGTCTGCCCAGTCGGATACCGAGCTGCACATTCTGGGTTACTTTGTGGATATCCACAACAAAAAATTGCAGGACACTATGCAATACGCTTTGCAGGTCCGCAATGAGCGGCAGGAAGAGGTCTGCCGCAAGCTGAACGAGCAGGGCTTTGACATTACCATGGACGAGCTGAGGGAAGAGGCTGGCGGTAACGATGTGCTGTGCCGCGCCCACTTTGCCCAGATTATGGTGCGAAAGGGTTATGCCGAATCGGTAAAGGATGCCTTTAACCGCTATTTAAGTGTGGGCTGCTATGCCTATTCCAACCGGCAGGCACTGACTGGCCCGGAGGCTGTGTCCCTCATTCGGGAGGCAGGCGGTATCGCGGTGGCGGCGCACCTGCATTTGATTAAATTGCCCGATGACCAGCTGCGGGAGTACCTGAAAAGCCTGATTCCCTATGGCCTTGACGGTGTGGAAGGGTACTATACCGACTACACCCCGGATATGGAGCAGCGCTATCGCGCTATGGCCCAGGAGCTGGGACTGGTCATCTCCGGCGGCACAGATTATCACGGCGCCAACAAACCCCACATTGCCATCGGCAAGGGCAGGGGTGAGCTGGAAATCCCTTACTCTGTATTGGACGGTCTGCGCCAGCGGCACAGAGAAGTTCATAAATAAATGGAAAATAATAAAATGACAATAAAGGAGAACCTCAAATGAAAAAAGCTGACATTGGTTTGATCGGTCTTGCCGTTATGGGCGAGAACCTGGTGCTGAATATGGAGTCTAAGGGCTTCACAGTTGCCGTGTATAACCGCACCACTGAGAAGGTGAAGAACTTCGTGGAAGGCCGCGGCGCAGGCAAGAACATTATCGGCACTTACTCTATGGAAGAGTTGGTTGCCAGCATTGAAAAGCCCCGCAAGATTATGATGATGATTAAGGCAGGCGCTGCTGTGGACGCCACCATTGAGGCGTTGCTGCCCCTGCTGGACGACGGCGATATTATTATCGACGGCGGCAATTCCCACTTCCCCGATACTGTGCGCCGCACCGAGTATGTGGAATCCAAGGGTAAGCTGTACATCGGCACCGGTGTTTCCGGCGGTGAAGAGGGCGCATTGAACGGCCCGTCTCTGATGCCCGGCGGTTCTCCTGCCGCATGGCCCTATGTCAAGGACATTCTGCAAGCCATCTGCGCCAAGGTGGAGGACGGCTCTCCCTGCTGCGACTGGGTGGGTGAGAACGGCGCCGGCCACTTCGTGAAGATGGTCCACAACGGCATTGAGTACGGCGATATGCAGCTGATTTGTGAGGCATATCATCTGATGAAGAATCTGCTGGGTATGTCTGATGACGAGATGCACCAGGTGTTTGCCGAGTGGATGAAGGGCGACCTGGACAGCTATCTCATTGAGATCACCCGGGACATTCTGGCATACAAGGATACCGACGGCGAGCCTATTGTGGAGAAGATTTTGGATACTGCCGGACAGAAGGGTACCGGTAAGTGGACCGGCATTGCCGCTTTGGACGAGGGCGTTCCTTTGACGCTCATTGGCGAGGCTGTGTTTGCCCGCTGCCTGTCCGCAATGAAGGGCGAGCGTGTAGAAGCTGCTAAGGTGCTGCCCGGTAAGGACGAGGGCGCAATGCAGCTGACTGCCCAGGAGAAAGCTCAGTGGATTGAGAATATCCGCTGCGCGCTGCTGGCATCCAAGATTGTTTCTTATGCCCAGGGTTACACCCTGATGAAAGCCGCTGCCAAGACCTACGGCTGGAACTTGAACTACGGTGGCATCGCTCTGATGTGGCGCGGTGGCTGTATTATTCGCTCTGTATTCCTTGGCAAGATCAAGGAAGCGTTTGACAACAACCCCGAGCTGACCAACCTGCTGCTGGATCCCTACTTCACCCAGAAGATCGCAGACCTGCTGCCCGGCTGGCGTAAGGTGGTTGCCCAGGGTGCGCTCAGCGGTATGCCCACCCCCGCATTCTCCTCTGCGCTTAGCTACTACGATGGCTACCGTTGCGATCGGCTGCCGGCTAACCTGTTGCAGGCACAGCGGGACTACTTCGGCGCTCATACCTATGAGCGGATTGACGCTCCCAGAGGCGAGTTCTTCCACACCAACTGGACCGGCCACGGTGGCAACACCTCCGCTACCCAGTACGACGTATAATAGAAAGGAAATTTCGTTATGAAGCTTCGTGAAAACTGCAAGTACGCGCTGGTAGTGCCTACCAGTATGGGTGTTCGCATTACCCCTCCCAATGGCCAGCCTGTTGCTTCCTCCAATATGTTTATGATGCAGGCAACCTCCGCTGAGACCAATGTCGCTTCTATCTCTGCCTATCTGGGCCTGCCCACCAAGGTGCTGACCACCTTCGTGAAAGACAGCCCCATTGCTGATTTCATCAAGCGGGATCTGCGTTCCCGCGGTATGGATTACGAGGGCAAGGAAGTGGAGCAGGGCGATCCCTGGGGCTATCGTCATCAGTTTAACATCGCTGACTCCGGTTACGGCTCCCGCGGTCCTCGCGTCTGCAACGACCGCGCCGGTGAGGTTGGCCGCACCTTGAATATCAAGGACTTTGATCTGGACCGCATTTTCGGTCAGGAGGGTGTGGGCATTCTGCACCTGTCCGGCCTTATTGGCGCGCTGTCCCACGATACCAGCATTTTCTGCCTGGAACTGGCTCGTGCTGCCAAGAAGTACGGCACACTGATTTCCTTTGACCTGAACTACCGGGCTTCCTTCTGGAAGGGCCGTGAGCAGGAGCTGCACGATATCTTCACTGAGATTGCCTCTGTTGCCGATATTCTGATTGGTAACGAAGAGGACTTCCAGCTGTGTCTGGGCGTACAGGGTCCCGAGGCAGGCGGTAAGGACATTGCTGCCAAGATCGATTCCTTCAAGGAGATGATCAAGCGGGTAAAGGCCCAGTTCCCCAATGCTTCCGTGTTCGCTACCACGCTGCGCCAGGTTGAAAATGTCAACTCTCACCTGTGGGGCGCCATTATGCTGGCGGGCGATGAGTGGCACGTGGTAGAGCCTCGCCGGATTACCGTGCTGGACCGCATCGGCGGCGGCGACGGCTTCGTGGGCGGTATGCTCTACGGCATCTTGAAGGGCTGGGAGTCTGAGAAGTGGATTCAGTTCGGCTGGGCATCCGGCGCGCTGGCTACCACCTTCCTCACTGACTACGCACAGCCTGCTGATGAAGACGTGGTTTGGAGCGTCTGGGGCGGCAACGCAAGAGTTAAGAGATAATCATAAAACCGGAAGGCATCAAGCCTTCCGGTTTTGCTGTTTAATTGAGCCAGTTTTTGAAATTTTGCGCAATTTGCGCTTTTAGTTTTTCTTTTGTTTCCGCCGGTACAAAGGCGGCATCGGCTGCATTGCAGGCAATTTCCTGCAAGGTGTTTTCTGACAGGCCGAAGGCATCCCGCAAAAGGGTGTATTCTCTGCGCAGGTTGGTGCCGGATACGGTCATATTGTCGGTGTTGATGGTGATGGGGATTCCCGCATCCAAAAGCTGACAGATGGGGTAAGCGGAATCTTCTACCGCTTTGGTTTGCAGGTTGCTGGTGTAGCACAGTTCCAAAGGGGTTTTCGTTTCTGCTAAAAGGTTCAGAAGCTCTTTGTTTTCCACCGAGCGGACGCCGTGGCCGATTCGCCGGGCGTTTAGCATTAGCGCTTGCCGGACGCTTTCTGCCCCGGCTGCCTCACCGGCGTGAATGATAATGGGGAGGTCCAATTCCTCTGCAAGGGAAAAGACCGGGGAGAAAGCTTCCGTAGGATAGGCAGCCTCATTTCCGGCTAAGTCCACTGCGCAGACGCCGTGGCCTAAAAACGCCTTTGCCACACGGACGGTTTCTAAGTTGGCGGTTTCGTTGGCATCACCCCGCATACAGCATAGAATCAGCTGGGCGGGCATATGAAATTCTGCGATGCCCCGTTCCAGTCCATTGACTGCGGCAGCTACCACCTGCTGCTGCGTCAGTCCCCTTTGCAGGTGCAGTTGGGGCGCAAAGCGAATCTCTGCGTAGCACAGACCTTGTTCAGATAACCGTTTTAGCAAAAAATATACAGATAATTCGATGGATTCGTCTTTTTGCAGAACTTGCAGGGGCAGGTCAAATTTCTCCAAATATTCGCCCAAATTCCGGCAGTTCGGCGTAACCTCCAACAAAGGCCGCAGAGAATCTGCATCCTCCCGGGGTAGCCGGATATTTGTTAGCTGAGCAAGGCGCAGCACATCCTCCGGTGCAAGTGAGCCGTCTAAGTGCAGGTGTAAATCAATCATAGCCGTTTTCCGCCAATCTTTGTTGATAGATTCAGTATACCTCACAATGGGGAAAATTGCAAATCCTACCGTTGCAAAGGGGCAGAAAAGTGGGTATAATAAGGTTAAAAAGTCAGAAAGGGGAGAAAATATGCGTTACGGCATTTTGAGCACATCCTCCATTGCGCCCCGGTTTATTGCGGCGGTACGCGCCGCGGGGGCGGGGGAAATCGGAGCGGTATCTTCCCGCACCTTGGAAAAGGCTGCGCAATTTGCTGAAAAATGGGACATTCCCAAGGCCTACGGCAGCCATCAGGAGCTGCTCGGGGACGGGGAAATTGATATTGTATATATTTCGGCTGTCAATGCCCAGCATTACCCATTGGCCAAGGCGGCGCTGGAAAATGGCAAGCACGTGGTGTGCGAAAAGCCCTGCACTACCACCGTCTCCCATACCAAAGAGCTGTTTGCCCTTGCCCGGGAGAAGGGGCTGTTTCTGATGGAAGCCCAGAAGATGCTGTTCCTGCCGGCAATCCTGGCGGTACGGGACAAAATTCTCGCTGGGGAATTGGGGCAAATCCATATGGCCCAGCTGAGCCACAGCTTTTCTGCCGGCTACAATGCCTGGCAGTTTGATAAGGCTGCCGGCGGCGGCACGCTGCTGTCCAGCGGTATTTATGCGGTGCAGCTGCTGCAATGGCTGTTTGGCAGTATGAAGACCGTGGGCGGCGTAAAATCTGTTACGGAAGGTGGCGCTGAATGGCAGTATGCTTTGTCAGGTCAGATGGAAAACGGCGTACTGTTCACCATCAAAAACAGCACCCGCGCCACTTTGGATAACACGGCGTGGTTCTATGGAGAGAAAGGCACAGTAGAGATTCCCGAATACTGGAAAGCAAGAAAAGCGGTGTTTCATATCCACGGGCAAGCGCCTTTCACGGCAGAATTTCCCTGCGAACACGAGTTGATTTATGAAGCAAAGCACATTGCAGATTGCTTGGAAGCGGGACTGACCACCAGCCCTGTGGTAACGGAAAAGCTCTCTGTTTCCGGCATTGCCGCCTTGGAGGCGGTGGAATGGTTGACAGAGGAAACAAAGCAAGCTACAATATAAATAAAACAAAACAGGAGGAAATACTATGCGTCAGATCCACGTAGAACCCCTTACCAATGAGGCATTTGCGCCTTTCGGTCAGTTTTATCCCATGGAAAATCCCCAAGGCTATGCCCTGTGTGGCGAGCTGCACCGCTTCTTCCCGGACAGAGTCAATGCCGACAGCAATCATCGGGTTGGGTATTCTCCCATTCTGGTGAAAAAGCCTGCCAAGATGGTGATTACCCAGCAGGAGTATCACACCACCACCTGGGAAATGATTCTGCCTATGAACGATGATATGATTCTCCACGTAGCCCCCGCTTCTGCCGGTACGCCGGTAACGGAGCTTGCCAAGGCATTTTTGGTGCCTAAGCACACACTGGTGAAGATGAATGCCGCTATCTGGCATCTGGCGCCCCTGCCTGCCAATGCCGACGAGCTGGCAGCAATGATCATCCTGCCGGAGTGTACCTACGCCAACGACTGCACTGTGGTGGATTTAACTCCCGAGCAGCAGTTTGAAATTGTGAAATAAGAAACAAAAAGCCTCCCTTTTGCAAAAGGTCGCAAAGGGAGGCTTGCTTTTTACTTTGCCCGGGGGAGAAGCTCTGTTTCAATGACAGCGCACAGCTTGTCCAGTTCGTCCTGGGTGGTGTCCCGGCAGATGGATACCCGGAAGGAGCCGTCAATGACTTCGGGTTTCAGACCCATGGCGGTCATTACGTGGCTGCGGTGGCCCTTGGCGCAGGCAGAGCCTGCGGATACGCAAATCCCGGCGTCCTGCAAAATGTTGATGGAATTTTGGGTGGGCAGGCCGGGAATGGCCAGAGACAGAATGTGCGGCGCTTGGTGGGCGCCGTTAATTACAAGTCCATCGAGTTTACATAACTTTTCTACTGCGCTGTCCAGCAGCGCCTTTTCTTTTGCAATATCCGCTTGCATACTGGCTTTGCAGCTTTCGCAGGCGGCGGCAAAGCCAAAGATTGCAGGCGTACCCTCTGTGCCGCTGCGGAAGCCGTTCTCCTGTCCGCCGCCCAGCAGCAACGGGGGGAAGGATTTCAGCCTGGGGCTGACATACAGCGCCCCTGCGCCCTTAGGACCGTGGATTTTGTGGGAAGATACGGAAATCAAATCCGCCCCCAGGGTTTTGGCGGCAAAGGGGATTTTCAGAAAGCCCTGCACCGCGTCGGTGTGGAAAATGGCGTCGGGGCACAGCTTGCGGGTGAGCTTTGCCATTTGGGCGATGGGCATCACCGCGCCGGTTTCGTTGTTGACCATCATAACGGATACCAGCACTGTGTCTTTGCGCAGTGCGGCTTTTAGGACATCGACAGAGATGTTTCCTAAATTGTCCGGTTGGAGATAGGTGATTTCATACCCTTGATGCTCCAATTCGTTCATACAGCGCAAAATAGCGGGGTGCTCCACAGCGGTGGTGATAATGTGCTTGTTGCGTTTCCCGTACCGCTTGACGGTGCTGAAAATCGCCCAATTATTTGCCTCTGTTCCGCCGGAGGTAAAGAATACCCGGTCCGGCTCTGCCCCCAGCGCGGCAGCTACCTTGTGCCGGGCAGCGCGGAGCAGTCCGGCGGCATCTATGCCAAAACCGTACAGGGCGCTGGGGTTGCCCCAATTTACCGTCAGGGCGTGGGTCATAGCCTCCACAGCCTCCTTGCAGGGCTTGGTGGTGGCGGAATTGTCCAAATAAATCATCGTTATTTACCTACACAAAAGCGTTCAAAAATTCTGGCGGTGATATCCTCCCGGACAGTGTTGCCGGTTACCTCGCCCATAGCCTCCATAGCCGCTTCCACATCAGTCAGCACCGCATCGGGGGTTTGTCCCAGTTTCAGCCCTTGCAGCGCCGCCAGCATAGCCTCATAGGCTCTGCGGATAGCATCGAATTGCCGGGGGTTGGTGAGAATTGAGCCGTCGCAGGGCATCTGGTTTGCGAACATGATATCAATGGTGTCTGCCAGCTGGTCAAGTCCTTCTCCGGTCTTGGTGCAGACGGAAATCACCTGCATAAAGGGCAGGTCAGAAGGCTGCACCACAGCTCCCAAATCGGACTTATTGATCAGCGCGATGGCGTTCTCTGCCTCCATACAAGCTTCAATAACTGCTTTGTCTTCATCGGTGAGCGGCTGGGAGCCGTCGCAGACGAACAGCACCAGATCTGCCTTTTCCACCGCCTGCCTGGACCGCTCTACGCCGATGGCTTCTATCCGGTCATCGGTCTGCCGGATGCCGGCGGTGTCAATCAGCCGCAGGCGGGTAGACCCCAGCATCACAGTTTCCTCTACCGTGTCCCGGGTGGTGCCGGCAATGTCGGTAACAATCACCCGCTCATAGCCTGCCAGGGCGTTTAGCAGGCTGGACTTGCCCACATTGGGTTTTCCCACTATGGCGGCAGCCACGCCCTGCTTTAAGATCTGTCCCTGTCCGTAGGTTTGCAGCAGGCTGTACAGGGCTTTGGCATCTTCCCGCAAAGTGGCATTGTAGCTGTCCAGACCGAAATCCTCGATATCCTCATCGGGATAGTCCAGCACCGCGTGGAAGTGGCTGCAAAGGTCTGTCAAATCCTCGTAGATGGGGGCTAGCTTTCTCTGCAACCGACCGCCCACCTGTCCGGCGGCATTGGCGGCGGCATCGGCAGTCTCTGCTTCTATTAAATCAATCACAGCCTCGGCTTGGGTTAAATCCAACTGTCCGTTGAGAAAGGCGCGTTTGGTAAATTCACCCCGCTTGGCAGGTACAGCGCCGGCGGCAAAGAGGGCGTTCAGACCCTCTGCCAGCACGGCAGGGGAGCCGTGGCAGTGAAATTCCACTGTGTCCTCGCCGGTGTAGGTGTGGGGCGCACGGGTGTAGACCGCCATACATTGGTCGATAATCCGTCCTTGACAATCTTTCAGTGTACCCAGCATCAATTTTCGGTTGGGCGCGTCGCGCAGGGGCGTTCCGTTATTTAATGTAAATACCTTGCCGGCAATTTCCGCGCAACCGTTGCCTGTCAGCCGCAGAATGCCGATGGCGCTGACTTGGTTGCCGGTGGATATGGCAGCTATTACAGAAGACATAGAAAATCCTCCAAAAATCATACAATATAATAACTATACCACCAAAGCCGGTAAAATGCAATTATAAACAGCGTATATTCGGGCAAACTAGCCGGGAGGTGAGAAAATGGAAAAACTGACATTTACCGGTGAATTGACCGATGAGAATATTTCGGGGATTTTCCGCGGGGCTGCGGATTTTATCCGCAGAGAGCTGCGCTGCGGCAGGCATACGCTGTATGCTTATGCCATTGACGGATTGATTGCCTCGGCTTATGCCTCCGACTATATTTTTAAGCCTATCACCCAGCATTTGCGTGGGGATACAATGCAGGCGCTGTATCGGGGTGCGCTGGACGGGATGATTTATAATAATGTGGCAAAGCCCTGCGAGGATTTGAACAGTGTGGCACTGCTGCTGGTGAACGGCTTTTGCGTTGTGCTGTTTCCTGGCGTGGGGGCGGTTGGTTATGAGGTTAGAACGCCGGACAAGCGGGGTACATCCGCGCCGGAGGTGGAAAATACAGTCAAGGGCGCAAAGGATGCCTTTGTGGAAACCATTCGCTCCAACACCAGCTATATTCGCAGGCACCTGCGTTCACCGGATTTGCGGCTGTATGAAACCCAGGTGGGAACGCGAAGCCTTACCAATGTGAGTGTGGTTTGGTTGGAGGGCATCACCAATCCCCAGCTGGTAGAGAGAATGAAAACCCGGCTGCTGTCCATTGATATTGACGGCCTTATCAGCCCTTCTTCTGTGGAGGAGTATGTTACCGGCTCACGGGCAACGGCGTTTCCGTTGCTGCAATATACCGAGCGGCCGGATCGCTTCTGTCAGGGAATTCTGGATGGCAGAGTGGGGCTGCTGGTGGACGGGTTGCCTCTGGGGTATCTTGCCCCTGCGGATTTAATGTATCTGATGGAAAGTCCCGAGGACCGGGGCAGGGATTATATCGGCGCGTCGGCGGTGCGGATTCTGCGCTATCTGGCGCTGATCACGGGGCTATTGCTGCCGGGCGTGTATATTGCGCTGGCGGCTTATCATCAGGTGTTGCTGCCTTTGCCGCTGCTGCGGTCGATTATTGAGAGCAAGCAGGCAGTGCCGTTCACCACAACGGCGGAGGTGCTGGGACTTTTGGTTGCCTTTGAGCTGTTGCAGGAGTCGGGGATTCATCTGCCCCAGGCAATCGGACAATCTGTTTCTGTGATTGGCGGTATTGTGGTAGGTACTGCGGCGGTGGAGGCAGGAATTATATCCCCGGTGGCGTTGATTGCAGTTTCGGTTGCAGGTATCTGCGGCTTTGTCCTGCCCAATCGTGATCTTGCCAATGCCCTGCGGGTGTGGCGGTTCGGTATTGCCATACTGTCGGCGGTGGGTGGTTTGTACGGAACTGCAGCGGGAATTTTGATTTTGCTGATTCACCTGTCGGGATTAAAATGCCTGGGGATTGGCTACCTGTCCCATACCGGAAAATTCTTGCGCCGCAGACTCCAAAAGGCAAAATTCCGCAGCGAGAAGCTGCATCCCCGGGACAGGAGGAATCAGGCATGAGAAAATTGCTGTATGGTCTCCTTCTGGCGTCGCTTTTGTTTGTGCCGCTGCACCGTGTGAATGTGGCGGATTTACTGCCAATTGAGTCGGTGGCGCTGTATATGGACGGAGGCAATGTGGTTCTGGAAACGGATACGGAGCACAAAGGCATGGGTACCACGGCGCAATTAGCTTTGGAAGATTTGAAGAACAACACGCCTAAGGTAGTATATCTGGATACGGCGGCGTATCTTCTGGTAGCGGAAGATGCGCTGGCGCAGGTGGATGCCTTGCGGCAGTATTTGAAACCATCGGTGCGGGTATGCGTTTGCGACGCCAGAGGGCGGGTAAAAGAGGCAACAGAATACCTGGACATTCATCTAAAATTACCAAAGCTGAGAGCCTGGAAAGCCGAAAATTACACGCCTTAATACAAAATGAAAAAAAGAGCAAATCAGTGATTGACAAAGTGAAGACCTTTTGCTATTATTTACCAGGCGTTTGCGACAGCAGATGCAGGTGCATGACAAAAAGCCTTGAAAAAAGTTGAGAAAAACGAAAAAACTTCTTGACAAGGGTGAGGTGTTGTGCTAGAATGAACAGGCTCACCGCTGAGGCGGTGGGAGATGTACCTTGTAAATTGAATAACGCAAAGACGAACAGAACACCTTGGACAATAAATGGATTGTTTAAGCGTTTTAGAACGAATAACAGCCAACGAAAATTCTTGAGTAAAATTTGCTAGACAAATTAATCAAAGGATAAGATTTGTAGGGCGGGGGCATGCTCCTGCCGTATAGATACAATTTTTTGAGAGTTTGATCCTGGCTCAGGACGAACGCTGGCGGCGTGCCTAACACATGCAAGTCGAACGAGAATCAGGGAACGGCGGCTTCGGCCAAAGGGAACTGAGGAAAGTGGCGAACGGGTGAGTAACGCGTGAGAAACCTGCCTTTCAGTGGGGGACAACAGTTGGAAACGACTGCTAATACCGCATAATGTATCGAGGGGGCATCCCTTTGATACCAAAGCTTAATGTGCTGAAAGATGGTCTCGCGTCTGATTAGCTAGTTGGTGGGGTAACGGCCCACCAAGGCGACGATCAGTAGCCGGTCTGAGAGGATGAACGGCCACATTGGGACTGAGATACGGCCCAGACTCCTACGGGAGGCAGCAGTGGGGAATATTGGGCAATGGGGG